>JACRON010000112.1 GCA_016214425.1 Nitrospirota bacterium | reverse complement strand
GAATGTATCACCGTCATTTACAGGCAAGGCAACTACGCTATTTCAGATACTTTATATAGGCCTTTTATTATTATTTATAGTAATTGGAAAAAGTGTAAACACCCTCAATCCCATAATGTGGATAATGATAGGTTTTACCATTGTTTCAGGCGCTCAATATATCTATATGTGGTTTAAGCTGTTAAACACAAATGGGGAATAATTATGCCGATTTTCTCTTCTCAATCTCTTTTATAAATACCTCTGTAATCTCAGGGTCAAACTGCGTTCCGGAAAATCTTCTTAATTCAGATACCGCCGCATCGTAGGATAATGCCTTTCTATATGGCCTGTCAGATGTCATTGCGTCAAAGGCATCAGCAACCTGCAGTATCCTTGCGCCGAGCGGAATCTCCTCACCCCTTCTCCCCTCTGGATAACCAGAGCCGTTGAAGAACTCATGGTGGTAATAAATTAATGGAATGGCCTCTGAAAGAAAGCTTATGGGCTGGATAATCTGCATTCCAATCATGATATGGTCTTTAAACTTATCATGTTCATCCTTATTTAGTTTTTCAGGCTTATTTAAGGCAGAATTGTCAATACCGATTTTGCCTATATCATGAAGCTTTGCTGCCTGGCATATCAGGCTTATTTCGTTCTGAGAGAGTCCAAGCCCCTCAGCAATAATCTGGGCATATTCACTGACTTTATAGGAATGACCATTTGTATACTTATCCCTTGCCTCAAGCGCTGCTGCAAGGCCAAGCATCGTCTCCTTAAAGGTCTGTTGAAGATTATCATAAAGCCTTGTGGTCTCAACTGCTACAGCAATGCTGTTGCTGAATATAAGCAGGGACTTTTTCTGACCCTCTGTAAATATATGTGCCTTTTTAAAGGAATAGGCGTTTAAGATTCCTATTATTTTATTATGTATCTTTAAAGGAATGGAGATAATTGAAAAGAGATGATTTCCCTTTGCAATAAATATATCTGCCTTGAATATCTCCCTGCCATGCAAGAGTACTGTCCTGTTGCCCTTAAAGAATTTATTAACAGTGTCTTCGTCTATAGTTTTAATAAAGCCCTTTGACCATTCTTCATTCTTTGACTTAAAAGCCCTTATCTTTAATTCAAATAATTTGCTTTTTTTATTCTTAAGATAAAGGGCAATGGCATCTGCATCAACCTCCCTTGATATAGCGTTTATTCCAATCCTGAAGATTTCATTGAGATTGGAGCCTGAGCTTATTGCCTCGCTCATATCATACAGGGATGTGGTCTCTCTTAATTGAATGCTCTCCATCATCTCTTTATATCTTTCATCAGCCCGCTTAACAACATTATGAATATCTTTAATAGTAAATGGCTTGACTACATAATCAAAGGCGCCCAATTTCATTGCACCCACTGCAGTATCAATTGTAGCAAAACCTGTCAGCATGATTGTAATAATGTTGCTCTTTAATTTATTAATCTCCTTTAGCAGGGCAAGCCCATCCATTCTTGGCATCCTGATATCTGATAAAACAAGGTCATAATACCCATCTTTTAATATCTTTAATGCCTCTTCGCCATTTTTAGCTGTGCTGACAAAATAGCCCTTTGATTTCAGGAACAGCGATAAGACACCGGTAATATTCTCTTCATCATCAACAACCAATATCCGTTCAATTCCACCCTTTTCCTCTGAGAGTCTTTCTTTATTAATCAAATAGGCATTATTTTGAATCATCTTTTGCAGCTCCTTCAATATCCTTTGTCGTTTCTTTTCCAATGTATGATTTTGTCTTATACTTTGATATATTACCAATCTGCTGGACAAGAGAGGCTATCCTCTTTGCCTCATCGGATATAACCTTTATTGATCTGTAAAGCGGCTCCTCCTTTGGCATCTCTGTCATTAGAAGGTCTGTCCTTGCTAAAATAGATGTCAGGGGCTGATTGATTTCATGCGCTGCTGCGCCTGCAAGCTCTACTAATGCTGCCTCCTTTTCTAATTGAATCCTCTTTTCTTCAAGCTGTCTCTTTTCAGTTATATCCCGTGAAATCCCAGAAAAACCTATTATCTCTCTTTTTTCATCCTTTATAGGCGATATGGTAAGGCTTACATCTATCAATCTTCCATCCTTATGCCTTCTCTTTGTCTCAAAATTAGAGATGGTTTTCCCCTTACTTACATTCTCAAAGAACATGGGCAGTTCAGATGTCCTATCCTCTGGAACAATGGAGATTTTTTTACCTATCACATCTTCTTTTGAATATCCATACAATCTCTCAGCAGCGCTGTTCCAGCTTATAACAACACCGTCTAAATCAATGCTCGTAATCGCATCAGTGGCATTCTCCACCAGCGCCCGGTATCTCTCTTCCGATTCCTTTATCTCTTCATTCAGTCTTATATTTTCAAGAGCGACTGCAACCTGATTTGCAATGCCCTTTGCAATTGCAATCTCCTTTGTTGTAAAGGAATGCGCAGCCTGGGCAAAGGCTATATTCATGAATCCCATGACATCACCCTTGCTTACAAAGGGTGTTATGAGTGCAGACTTCACATTCAAGGTATTAATATAGACCTGCGGGAAAAGGCCTGAATTCCGCACATCCTCAATCACTATAGGGCTTCTTGCGCTGAATATCTTGTCAGCAATCTTTACCGTACCTGGCTTTATAACTAATCCTCTAAAGAATGAGACCAGAGAATCGTCTGTCAGGCTTATCTCATCAGGAATAAAGACTGCCTCCTTCTCATCCCACAGATATGTGCAGCACCAGTCGCTATTAATAAGCCAGGGAATGATATTGGCAATCCGCTTTAATAACTGATTAACAGTAGTATGATTGCTTATAAGTTCAGAAGTCTGCAAAAGTGTTGTAGATACATCCACCTCCTCATTTAGGGCAGTAAAAAGCTGGGCATTCTCAATTGCCAGCGCTATCCTCTCTGATAATATCTCCAGCAGATTAATTTCATAAGGCGAGAATATATGCGGTACAAGGGTATCTATATGGAGTATACCTATTATCATCTTCTTAACCCTCAAAGGTACAGCCAGCATGGACATTAACTGATACGACTTTATATGCTCACTTGCAAGTATAGGTTTATCTTTTGCATAAGAAATAAATGGGCCTTCCCTCTTTTGCACCTCCCTGACTATCTCTTTTTTCATCCTTTCTTCATACTGCTTAAGGACCTCCTCTGGCACATTATAAGATGTTCTAAAGAAAATATTATTAGCTTCATCTAAAAGATATATCCCTCCTGCATCTGCTGCCATTGCCCTGACAACCTTCTGGGTGAGGGAATACAATAAGTTCTCAAGGTCCTTATTCGCAAGTGTTGTATCTATAATTGATTGCAGGGCAGAGAGCTCGTTTTGTATCTGATTCTGCCTCTCATTTAGCCTTATATTTTCTATCAAGGGGGATACCACAGTTGAGAATACATTCAGAAAATCAATATCCTGTTTTGTGAAGAGGTCTCTATTCTTTTTGTTAAAGGCAAATATAATTCCCAAGATGCCTTTCTCAGAAAATAAAGGTACCCCAATAAATGAGTCAATCCTGATATTATCAGTAAAACCCTTCAAGATTCTTTTATTTTTTAATGGATTATCTATGAGTACCGGCCTCTTATTCTTCAATATCCATGCACAGGCGCTATTTTTGATATTGATATTATGCATTGATATTGCCTTTGCCTGCTTGCCGTAAGCTGAAAGAAACTCCAGATTATCACCCTCTATTATACAGGCTGCAGCGGTCTCAGCATTAATAAGCCTTGCCATCCCTTTTGTAATCATTGGCAAGGCGTCTTTTAGTTTCTCCTTGTTAATGGAAAGGCACAGACTCTGAAGCCTATGCAGGCCAGATATATATCTTCTGCCCTGTTCAATTGTATGGTTATTTCTCATAATTATTATGATAATTTATCTTGTATGAATATGCCTAAAAAGTATTAATTAAGCAATTTTCATACCAGTGACTGGTTTATAAAATATCTTTCTTTACCGAATGTTGTGATAACTGTCTTAAACAGAAAAACTTAAAATTGACATAAAATGTGCGGAGCTGTTCAATAATGTGCAGTTGTGGGGCTTACAATCCATGGATAATTGTGTTAAAATAATTCCTGATGAAGAAGGTTGGTCTAATAAGTCTTGGCTGCCCCAAGAATCAGGTGGATTCAGAGATTATGCTCGGCCATCTTACAAAGGCAGGCTTTGCTCTTACCAATAATGAGAATGAAGCAGAGATAGCTATTGTTAATACCTGCGGTTTTATAAATGATGCAAAGGAGGAGTCTATTGAAAGGATAATTGAGGCAGGCAAGCTGAAAGAAAATGGAAATTGCAAAGTGCTGATAGTAGCAGGCTGTTTGAGTGAAAGATACAAGAAGGAATTAATAAAGGAGCTGCCTGAGGTTGATGCATTTGTTGGGGTCTCTGACATTGAGAAGATTGTTGATGTATGTAAGGAACTGATAGGCAATGTAGGGGCGGGTTTGAAACCCGCCCCTACTACTACAGCATCCCCTCAACGCATCCTGATAAACCCCAAACACTATGCCTATGTAAAGATTGCCGAGGGCTGTGATAACAGGTGTTCATATTGCACAATACCATCAATACGAGGTAATTATAAGAGCAGGGATATGAGGGCAATAATCCGAGAGGTGGAACAGCTTATTTCAGAGGACGTGAAGGAGATAAATATCGTTGCCCAGGATACTATAAATTATGGCATGGATATCTATAAAGAAAGGAGACTGGTTGAACTCTTAAAAGAACTTGTTAAGATAAAAAATCTTTCATGGCTTCGCCTCCTATATACATACCCTGAGCATTTTGATGCTAAATTAATAGACATTATCGCCAGTGAAGAGAAGCTCTGCAAAGGATTCCGGATATCGTGTTAAGGACATCCCTGATAGTCGGCTTTCCAGGAGAGACAGAGGAACAGTATAAAAGGTTATATAATTTTGTTAAAGAGGCAGGATTCCAGAGGCTCGGCGTCTTTACATATTCAAAAGAGGAGGGAACCCCTGCCTCAAGATATATAAATCAGATACCACAGAAGATTAAAGAACAGAGAAGGGACAAAATAATGAGATTGCAGTCAGGGATATCGCTTAATAAGAACAGGGAGCTAATTGGAAAGACTTTTGATGTACTTATTGATGGAATATCCAAGGAGAGTGATCTTTTAATTGAAGGCCGATATTATGGACAGGCCCCTGAGGTAGATGGTGTTGTATATATAAATGATGTAAGTGTAGGGGCGAACAGCCGTTCGCCCTTACTCAAGTCTGGCAATTTTGTTAATGTTGAGATTACAGAGGCGCATGAGTATGACCTTGTTGGAAGGACAATCTAATACAAACGCATTAATTTATGTTAAATAAATCTCCCCTCACACCTATACATAGGTGTGAGGGGGATTTTAAAATTAATTAACATTACTTTATCATGTAATGGGGTTTAATGCGTTTGTATTATATCACAAACCTCCTCACCTCTGCCTTTAACAGGTCTGCCTGGTTAACAAGGGCATTTATAGTATCCTTTATATCAGTAAATGAATCAAGGTTCTGCTGTGTTATCCCCCTGATTTTTTCTATTGCATGAACTATCTGCTCGCTCCCCTGCTTCTGCTCTTTAGTGGCCTTTACTATAGAATGCACCTTCTGATTCACATTCTCAACAGCATCATTTATCTGCTTGCTGCCTTTAGTCTGCTCTATCGTCGCCTGACGCACCTGCCTTGATATATCCCTCATCTTCTCTACTGAAGTGATTATCTGGTCAGAGCCTTTCCTCTGCTCCTGTGTTGCTAACGCAATCTCCCTTACCATATTTGTTATCCTCTGTACTGCCTCATTAACCTGATGAAGTCCTCTTGACTGCTCTTTGGTCGCCCTTTCAATATCCTTTGACATCAGGGCAGATTTATCAGCGCTGTCAAGTATCTTGCTCAAGGCGCTATTTGCATCCTTTGATAAATTCATCCCTTCAAGCACATTCTCTGAACTATTCTTCATGGCAGATACAGCATCATTTACCTCCTTTTGTATCGCCTCTATCATCTGGGCTATCTCTTTTGTAGATGCAGATGTCCGCTCTGCCAAATCCTTTATCTCATCTGCAACAACTGCAAACCCCCTGCCGTGTTCTCCTGCCTGCGCAGCAATTATCGCTGCATTTAATGCAAGAAGGTTTGTCTGGTCTTTTACATCATCTATCACTGTTAAGATTTTCCCTATCTGCAAAGACCTCTCTCCAAGCCTGTTTATAATAACACCTGTGGCCTCAACTGATTCTTTTATCGTGTTCATACCATTTATAGTCTTTTCAATAGCCTTTATACCGAGATCAGAGGCATCCTTCTTTACCTTTTCTGAGAGCATTGTTGACTCATTGACATTCTCCTCAACGCCCTTTATAGTTGTTGCTATCTCATTAACAGCAGATGCTGTCTCCTCTGCTGATGATGATAAAACATCAACATTCTCGCCAATCTGCCTTATTGAAGCAGACATCTGTGATATTGCAGATGATGTGTTCTCAACTACATTAGATAAGGAATCTGCGCTCTGGGCAATCTGATTTATAGAAGCTGTCATCTCTAAAATAGATGCAGATGACTCATCTGCTGACTGCGACAAACCCTCCGCAGATTCCGCCACGCCCTTTATAGAGGTATTCATCTGGCTGATAGATGCAGAGGTAGACTCTGTAGATTCTGCCTGCACCTTTGCGCCCTTTGAAAGCTTCTCTGTATTTGTGTTCATCTGCACTGCACCGGAAACAACAGACTCAGCCACATCCTGAATCCTCTTTATAATTGTGCGGAGGCTGTATATAAATCCATTAATGCCTGTTGCAAGCTCCCTTATTGTTGATGCCTCAACCTCCTTTCTTAAATCGCCATTCTCCATCTCCTTTAATGCGCTTATGATATTTGCTAACGGATTTAATACCTTTAAAATAACAACAGAGAATGCAATAACAGAAACCAGACCTAAGGCAGCAATAAAAATCTCTGAACGAAAGAGTGTCTTTCGCAATAAGGTCACATCCTTCAGGGCAATTAGGCTTATCTTTTTCTTCTCATTTACCTCTGAGAGATATATCTCATATTTTTTATCATCCTTAGCAATCTCTTTCCTGCCTGCAGCCTCCTTTACCATTTCATCTGTAGCCTCAATTACATCTTTGCCCAATATTATGCCTGCCTCTGCATCAAGGATAGCCTTTACCTCTGACAAAAGCT
Organism: Nitrospirota bacterium; assembly: GCA_016214425.1. Taxonomy (GTDB): domain Bacteria; phylum Nitrospirota; class CAKKRA01; order 9FT-COMBO-42-15; family 9FT-COMBO-42-15; genus 9FT-COMBO-42-15. The sequence continues at coordinate 5,647 of JACRON010000112.1, read as the reverse complement.
GTTTAGTGTTTACGCCTAATTCTATAATCCCTAATTTTTTTCCCTTTGAATAAATCGGCGAGGCAATAAATGAGTAGACCTTCCCCTTTTCTTCATCAACGCCAAATATAACCTTATCCTCCCTGTTGGCAATCAGGGCAATCTCCCTATTATCTGCCTGCATATCTTTAATATTGCCTGTCTTTAAATAGAGCCTTCCGTCTATCGTATAGTAATTTAATATGCTTAGGCCTTCTTTGCTGAATCTGTTAAGGATGGGATATGAATAGTCATTGAGCTCATCTCTATCGTCAAAATTATTCTGGATATAGCTGATATTTGATATGGTCTCTAAAAGGCCTTGCGACCATTTTTTATTATTTTCAAGCGCCTTTTTAATAAGCCCAGAGAGATTTCTATTTATTTCATCTTCAATATATGCCTCAATCCTTGAAAAACTCCAGCGTGAGACAAGTATAAGCAAAACAAACTGAAGCGCAATAATCGCTATCAGGATAGATTTAAGACCGCCCTTTTTAAGAAATTCCATTTTCTCTATTACCCCACTTCCGATTTGACCGTTGTAGGGGGATGGCATGCCATCCCCCTACAGACGAATATCATTTCTCAATAGGATGTCCTTTATCCTTCCATTCAGGAAAACCGCCCCTGAACCAGTTCACATTCTTATAACCTGCCTTTATGGCTGCAACAGAGGATTTATAGGATTTCCAGCATCTTTCGCCATTGCAATAGAAGATAATGGGTACAGACTTATCTGACGGCAGCTTGCTTATATCAAACTTGTCAACACTTGCATCAAAGTTAACTGCCTTGTCGCTCTTTTCTTTATAAGGGAGCATTATTGCACCAGGTAAATGGCCTTCCCCATATTCAAGTTCATTCCTTACATCAAATACCTTCCCATTACTGTTCATCAATTTCTTGCACTCATCAGCATTAATAACCTTTGCCCCGCTTAAACCATCAGGGACAATGGGGTTCTCAGCATAAAGGGTGCCGCTCATAGCAAAAAATACTATCAAGGTAACGATAAATACCTTATACATACTGCTCACCTCCTTTCATATTATTAAGTATAGTCTATTTTTTTATTTTGTCAAAAATGCCTGATTTTCAATAAAAAAGGCCCTTCATTTTTATTAATGTTGGACCTTTTATGAAATTATCATCATCTTAAGTTTTAACCTAACTTCATGAGTTATCGCCATATACCTTATCATCCTCAACTATTACTATGCCCAGATATTTCAACACCATTGTTGTTAATCTTAAGCTCATATTGGAAATGCTTTTGCACAATATCTCTAATCCAATCAGTATATATTCCTTCATCTTTCCACTCCCTTATTATTCCTTAGATACACTGATATTTAATAGTGCAAATAATGTGCCAGAGATGCCAGCCATATATTCTATCATCTAAGTATCTGAAATTATTAATGAAGTAATTATGCGGATATGCCTTAAAGAGCGAAAACTGCAGGATTTTCAGCAGAAGAATAGGCATATTGCAGATTTTTCTGCAGAATACTAATCACCTCAACATTAGAAAAGAAAATGCCATCACCTTAAATAACAAATCTCTTAACCTCTATCTTCAATAAATCTGCCTGATTAAGGAGAGAGTCTACGGCCTTTTTAACCGCAGAGGAAAGGTCAATATTTTGCTGTGCAATTGCCTTAATACTCTCTACTGCATTAACTATCTGCTTGCTTCCAACCTCTTCCTCTTTAGTCGCCTTGGCAATTGACTGAACCTTATGATTCACATTCTCAACTATACTGTTTATCTGTTTGTTTCCCTTTGTCTGTTCTATAATCGCCTCCTGCACCTGCTTTGAGACATCTCTCATCCTCTCAACAGCCTGCATGATTTGTTCTGACCCTTTTTTCTGCTCCAGTGTTGCTCGCTCAATCTCCTTAACCATACGGGTGGTTGTCTGGACAAGCTCATTAACCAAATTGGCGCCTTTCGTCTGCTCCTTTGTCGCCCTTTTTATCTCCAATGTCATCTGTGCAGACTCGTTTGCCCTTTCAAGGATCTTATTTAATGCTGCTGTTGCTTCTTTGGATAATTCCATCCCTTCTACTGCGCTTTTGGTCCCTTCCCTGACAGATTCAACCGCATCCTTCACCTCTTTTTGTATAGACTCTATCATCTGGGCTATCTCTTTTGTAGATGCAGATGCCCTCTCTGCAAGGTCCTTTATCTCATCAGCAACCACTGCAAATCCCCTGCCGTGCTCCCCTGCCTGTGCTGCTATGATTGCCGCATTTAATGCAAGAAGATTGGTCTGGTTTGTTACATCGTCTATCACTGTCAATATCTTGCCTATCTGCAGAGATCTCTCTCCAAGCTTGTTTATAATAACGCCTGTTGAATCTACTGACTTTACTATCTTATCTATGCCATTCATTGTCTTTTCTATAGCCTTAATCCCTGACTCTGAGGCTTCTTCTCTAACACTCTCCGAAAGCGCTGCTGATTTATCTGCATTTACATCTATCTCCTTTATGGTTATAATAATCTCACTGATTGCAGAAGCGGTCTCTTCAGCAGAAGTAGACAGGACAACAACATTTTCTGCTATCTCTTTCATAGAGGCCGACATCTCTTCTATTGATGAAGATGAACCTTCAACGAGGGAAGAAAGGGTAGTCATGCTTGTTGCAATCTCTGTAATTGATGCGGTCATCTCAAGGACTGTGGAGGAGCTTTCATCAGCGGTGCGTAAAAGGTCTTCAGTCGCGCCGGCTACGGATTTTATAGAGGAATTCATCTGGCTTATAGATGCAGAGGTAGACTCTGTGGACTGGGACTGGATATTAGAGCCGTCAAAAAGTTTTTGGGATGTGTCAGCAAGCTGGCCCGAAATAGCAGTTACATCTGTCACAGAGGTTTTTATTTTTCCGATTATTCCCCTCAAATCCTCAACCATTTTATTTAACGCACTACCGAGGGCGCCCAGCTCATCATCTGTTTTTATATCAACTTTATTGGATAAATCTCCTGATGCGATTCCATGAGCAAATGCAACATCGCTCTGCAAAGGTTGAACCATCCTCTTTCTTACAAATATTGCTATAGATATTACCGCAAGGATTATCCCGAAAAGGCTTACAGAGATTATTGCTAAAATCTGCTCTCTTATTTTTTGGTTTAAAAACTGTTTTGTCAGGCCAACCTTTACAACCCCGATAATCTCGTTCTGATAAATAATGGGCTGCTCTATCTCAACTACATCCTTCATTGCGCTGATATCTTTTATAAAGCCTTTTATATCATCCTTCTTTTCTTTTAAACCTGCGACTGCTTTTTTTTCCTTATCTAAATAGTGGGAGAGAAAATTGCCGTCTTTGTTTAAAATTACTGCATAAATAACCTCTTTATCCTTTGTCAGCTCTCTTACATAGCTGTCTAACATTGATATATCGTATGTTAATATTGAGGCTGGGGCAACCTTCGCCATAAATTTTGCAAGGCTCTCGCCCTTGTTCTTAAGTTCGTCTGTAAAACCCTTTTGCTCGGAAATTGCAACCCTTATTACAATGGCAAAAACTATTAAGATAATCACAGCAGTTGCAATTGCTATTATCTTAGCGCCAATCGTCTTAAAATTTAACATCTTCAATATCAATACTCCTCGTTCAGCGCTTCTTTTACTATCTTACGGACAATATCGTAATCCTTATCTGAAGCAGATACAAAGGCTGTTGCCTCGGCATCCTTTAATATGTTTTTGCCGGCCTCATCATTTTTAAGGCCAATCATGGTCTTTTGAATCTTCTGTGCAAGGTTTTTATTCATCTCCTTTTTAACTGCCCAGCAGAGCATTGGCAGGTCATCTCCCCTTGCCAATACCTTTAACTGCGCTACATCAACCTTCTCCTTAATCTTCTGGTTCTGCAAAAGAACCTCGCCGATACCGCCTGCATCTGCCATCTTATTGAAAACAGCAAAGATTACATTCGGTGGATTTACTGCAAAATCCTCTGCATACTGGCCGCTTTTCAGTCCATTTTTCGTCAAGATATGCACAGCCCCTATATACGACTGCATTGCCTGCTTATTGCCCCCAAAAAGAATCTTTTTGCCCTTCAAATCAGAGATGCTATTAATACCGCTGTCTTTTCTGACAATTATTGCTGCATTGACTTTAGGAGAGCCGAACTCCTCATTCATAAGAATAACATCATATCCAAGCTCCTTGTGGCTCTTTACATAGTGATATTGATTGTAATGGACGAGGTCATATTCCTTCTTCTTAACACCCTCCCAGAAGGTCTGAAAGTCCTTTGATACAACCAGTTCCACCCTCTTTCCGAGCTTTGAGGATAAATATTTTGCAAGTGGTTCATAAGCCTGTGTTGTCTCAAGCGCTGGTTTTCTTGGGAATATGCCCATTTTTATAACATCTTCTGCAATTGCACTATTTGCATAAAAGCAAATAAAAACAGATAGAATTAATAGAATCCTTTTGATAAAATTATTTTTCATAGAAAATCTCCTTGTTTATAGGTTAAATAATCAAATAGCGTCTATTAATGTAATGAAATTTACACTTAACCTTAAATATAACTCATTTTTTTTGGTTGTCAAGGCAAACTATAACTCGTTGAATGATAAACTAAATCTTTTGCAGGTTATATTTCTTTATTTTATACTGGAGTGTGCCCCTGTTTATCTTTAACTTCTCTGATGTCTTAATTTGGTTATAGCTGCACTCCTCAAGGGCCTGTCTGATTATCTCCTTTTCAAAATATTCAACCCGTTCTGTAAATCCGGTATTCTCAGGCAGCGCCTTTGAAATAATATCCAATCTCCCTTCCCTTAACTCCATTGGCAGGTCATCAATATTCACAATCTTATCCTCTGACAGGACTATTATCCTCTCAATCGCATTTTCCAATTCCCTTATGTTCCCCGGCCAGTCATAGAAAACAAGAATATCCTTTACCTCTGGCGAGATAGCCAGAGCCTTATGCAATTCCTTTGTATATCTTGACCAGAAGTAGTCTATAAGCTCATGGATATCCTCTCTTCTCTCTCTCAAGGGGGGCAAGGTCATGGTAATTACATTCAGCCTGTAGAAAAGGTCCTCACGAAAAGTCTTATTCTTAATAGCCTCTTTTAAATCCTTATTTGTTGCTGCAATTATCCTTACATCAACCTTTAATGTAGTTGTGCCCCCAACCCTTTCAAAACTCTTCTCCTGTAGGAATCTGAGGAGCTTTACTTGAGTATTAAGAGGAAGGTCTCCTATTTCATCTAAAAATAACGTGCCTTTATCTGCAATTTCAAACCTCCCCTTTTTCTGTGCATGGGCGCCGGTAAAAGAGCCTTTCTCATGGCCAAATAACTCGCTTTCCAGAACACCCTCTGCAAGCGCAGCGCAGTTCACTGCCACAAAGGGAAAATCCCTCCTGCTGCTTCTCTCATGTATCTCCCTTGCAACAAGCTCCTTGCCTGTGCCGCTCTCCCCTAATATAAGAACAGGCGTTGGCCTGTCTGCCACCTTATTTATAAATTTATATACCTTCTGTATCTTCTGGCTATTGCCTATAATCCTGCCGAATCTGCTCTTAATCTCCTCCTTGAGTATAACATTCTCATCAGCTATCCTCTGCTGTGAGAGCGCCTTCT
>JACRON010000111.1 GCA_016214425.1 Nitrospirota bacterium | reverse complement strand
GTTTCATCATTCTACGGCGGAAAGTTCAGATACAGGCCTGTAAAGGATGTTGAAAGAGAGATAAAGATAGTTTCAGAGCAGCCTGTAAGAAAAGGCCTCGCAAGATTTAAGTCTCCATATCCCCGCGATGCCATATTCTTTGCTGACAGCAACATCATCGGCAACAAGGCTTATGCAAAAGAGCTTTTTAATATGCTGATTCCATACAATGTAAAATGGCAGAGCTATTCTACAATATCCATTGCAAGGGATGATGAGTTATTAAAATTAGCGCAGAAGAGCGGATGCGTGAGCCTTGCAATCGGCTTTGAATCTGTATCGCAGGATAATCTCAACAAAATGGGAAAGAGCTTTAACAAGGCAGCAGACTTTGAATGGCAGATAAAAAAGCTCCATGACCACGGCATCGGCATCATGGCGAGCTTTATATTTGGGCTTGATTCTGATGATGTCTCTGTCTTTGAGAAGACGTTGGAGTTTATCAACAGGAATAAGATAGATTCGTCCTTCTTCCTCATCTCCACACCGCTTCCGAGCACAGGTCTTCACAAAAAACTTGAGGCAGAGGGAAGGATCACTGACAGGAACTGGGATAATTATGACTGCACGCATGTTGTGTTCAAGCCAAAGCAGATGAAGCCGGAAGAGCTGCTGGACGGCGTGAACTGGCTCTGGAACAGGACGCTCTCGCATACATCAATATGGAAAAGGCTTGTCGGCACACCGCAGTTTTTATATTTTGTGGTGATGAACTATGCAATGAAATATCTCCATAAAAAGATTCATCCGATTGTGGACACGCCAATCTGGATGAAAGAAGGCTATAAAAGGGATGCGGCTAAAAATAATTTATCCAACGCATAAGGGCAATCCAAAGGCAATGGGCGCAACAGTCCCCTATGTGCTTCCATATCTTGCTGCAATAACGCCAAAGGGGATTGATGTGGAGCTTGTGAACATGCTCCGCGAAAGGATTGATTATAATGATGCGCCTGATATTGCTGCAATCAGCGTAAAGACGCCGATGGCAGATGAGTCATACATGATTGCAGACAGATTCAGGGAAAAGGGCGCAAAGGTTGTGTTAGGAGGACATCACACATCTGCAATGCCAATAGAGGCAGCAAGGCATGCTGATGCAGTATTTATCGGCGAGGCAGAGGAGACATGGCCGAGGTTTCTCAAAGACCTTAGAGAGGGCAGGGCAAAGAGGTTTTATGTTGCTGGGCCGTATTATGATACAAAGGGACTTCCAAAGGAAGATGTATATATTGCAATGGCAAGGCCTGATTTATCCAAAGGCGCGTCCTTTGCTCGGAGGGATTTGTTAAAGAGCAGATACCTCTTTGATTCCATTGTCAGCACAAGGGGATGCCCCTATGCATGCAAATTTTGCGGCACAACAGGATTTTATGGAAACAAGGTTCGGCACAGACCGGTTGATGATGTTGTGAATGAATTGATGACAATGGGAAGGTTCTGGTTTCTTGGAGACGATGATATTTTTAATGACCTTGATTACAGACATGAGCTTTATTCAAAAATAGCAGAGAGAAAGGGGTTTAACAGATGGCATGGCGCAGGCACGCTTTCTATTGGATACGATAAGGACGGAGACAAGGTGCTGAAAAAGGCAGCAGAGAGCGGGCTCTTTGCTGTGTTTGTCGGCATTGAATCAGTAAATGAGCTGACGCTAAAAGAGACAGGTGTTACATCAAAGCTGAGGCAGCAGACAGGGAGTATAGATTTTATAAAAATAAAGTCTGCTATAAAAAAGATTCAGTCTTACGGCATATTGGTAATTGGCTTTTTTGTCCTGGGCTTTGATACTGATACAGAGGATACCTTTGATAAGACATTGGCATTCTGCGATGAGACAGGCGTAATACCAATTCCATTTTTGCTTGTTCCTCTTCCGGGCACAGCATTATGGGATGAATATAAGGGCAGGCTCTATCACAGCAATTCATGGGAGAACTGGGATGCGTGCCACAGCCTTTACAAACATCCGAAGATCGGAGATGGAAGGGCTTTTATATAAACTGAGAAAGAGCGCATACACATACAATCGTATAATGAAGAGATTGGGGCCCGGTTCGCTTGGAACAATGATTGCAGGGTTGTCAATGCAGATGGGATTGAGAAATACATTTGAGGCGGATTGGAGAAGGGTAAGGGGGCAACATTCTGCGAATGTTGAATTGCAAATTGAAAAGTGAAAAATGAAAATTTAAAAATTGGGATAATACAAATGCAATAAGTCCTGTTACATTATTGTGTAATGCTAATTTTTAAAATCCCCCTTAATCCCCCTTTTTCAAAGGGGGAAACTTTCCCCTCTATTAAGAGGGGATAAAGGGGTGTGTTCCCCTCTTTGGAAAAGAGGGGTTAGGGGAGATTTATTTAACATAAATAATGCGTTAGTATTAGTTTCTTGAGTTCTGCATTGGAGCGAAGCGAAGTGTCTAAAACCTACGATGCAATCATAATCGGTGCTGGCATAGGGGGGCTCACAGCAGGGAATTTTCTTGCAAAGGAGGGCTGTTCAACGCTTATTATTGAACAGCATACAAGGCCTGGAGGCTGTTTGTCATCCTTTGAGAGAAAGGGATTTAATTTTGACGCTGCAGTTCACTGGATAAGCCAGTGCGGCGAGGATGGGGTTGTCTATAAAATCCTGCAGGAGCTTGGCATTGAAAGAAGCATAGAGTTTGTTCAGATTAATCCATTGATGGAGGTTATTACATCAAATGGAAGATATATTATCCCTAAAGGAAGGCAGGAGGCGATTGCATATTTAAAAAATACTTTTCCCAAAGAGGCAGAGGGCATAGAAAATTTTTTTGCGATTCAGGGCAGGATTACAGATGAGATGTACAGGCTTTTTAAAACAGACCCTGATTCCATGAATACTTTGTCAAGGTTCTTATTTAATGCTGTTTTCCCGCTGAGGTTTCCGAATATAGCAAGATATTACAGAAAGAAGGGCGCTGACATTGTTGACAGTCTTGTAAAAGACAGGGATTTGAGAAGGATATTAAAGATTGCAGCTATATTTCCAAATGTGTCCATGATGATGCTCTCATGGTTTTGGAATGTTATTTATAATGCAGACGGATATTATCCAAAAAACGGGATGCAGAAGGTTTCTGATGTGCTGACAGAGAATTTTAAAAGGCTGAAAGGCGAGATATTGTATAACAAAAAGGTTGCAAAGATAATTACAGAGGACAATCAGGCAAAGGGTGTTAAGCTCTCTGACAATACTATTATAAATGCAAAGGCAGTGATCTCCAATGCAGATGCGAGACAGACCTTTTTTGAGATGTTAAATGGAGATGCAGGTGCGCCGCAAAAGTATCTTGATAATCTTAAAAAATGGAGGTTATCTGAATCATTTTTCTATGTGTATCTTGGCGTTGATATGGATTTAAAGGGGTCCTCAGTCAACCCGATAATGTGGTATTTTCCGGAAAAAGACAATTTTATTGGCATTGGCATTCCAACATTATCTGATAAAGGGCTTGCGCCAGAAGGCAGACATGTAGTTATAATCGGCGCATTTGGAGATGATTTGGCAAGGCCGTGGTTTGAGAAGGAAAAGATGGATAAAGAAGAATATAAAAAGTGGAAGGAAAAGACTGCTGATTCATTAATAGAGCTTGCTGATGAGGCTATACCCGGCATTAAAAAAAATATTGTAGTGAAGGAGGCTGCATCGCCTCTGACATTTAATAGATACACATTGAACAGCATGGGAGCATCATCTGGATGGAGCATGGATGCAGATGAGCAGAATAAACTGCCGCAAAGGTCGCCGATAAAGAATCTCTTTCTTGCAGGCCACTGGACATTTAATCCCGGCGGCATCCCTTCTGCATTTATGACAGGCAGAAAGGCAGCAGAGATGGTGAAAAAGGCAATAGTAAGTGAAAAATGAAAATTGCAAAATGCAAATTCAAAATTTTAGCCTCCTTTTTCTCCCCCCTTATTAAAGGGGGATACAGGGGGATTATAATTATGGACAGCTTTCAATAGCTTGCCATGTAATCTCCCCTAACCCCTCTTTAGGAAAGAGGGGGATAAAATAAGATAATGAATAAAGTTTACGACATAATCATAATCGGCGCTGGCCTTGGCGGGCTTACAGGAGGGGCCTTTTTATCAAGGGTAGGGAAAAAGGTTCTTGTGCTTGAGAAGAGTAAGGTTATAGGCGGGAGGTGCTCAAGCAGGATATGGGACGGATTCAGTTTTGATGTTGGCGCTGACTATTTTGCAAAGGGCATGCTAAAGACCTTTGCAAGGCTTGATAAGGATATTGCATTAAGGCCATTAGGCTTTTTAGTGAAGTCCTTTAACAAAGGGAAGGTGATGACCATTCCTCCAGGGCTTCATCTTATAAGAGAGCTTTCAGGATTCGGGATGAACAAGAAGGAGATTGCTGGTTTTGGCTTCAGAATGATGAAGGAGCTCGTTTTTGAGGGCTATTCAAAAAGATACAAAACCAATGACAGGGTGATAGATGAGGTTACGGATAATCCATTATTAAGAAATATATTAAACATAGGCGCCTTTTTTTCAGGGAGTCTTCCATATAAGATGCCGAGCTACTGGTTTAATCTGCTCTTTGGAAGGACATACGGCTATGATTTTCCGTTTTATCCAATGGATGGCGCACAAAGGATACCTGATCTGTTAGCAGAGGTAATAAGAGAAAATGGAGGAGAGGTCAGGACGAATGTAAGTGTTGAGAAAATACACATAGAAAAGAATAAGGCAGCAGGTGTGAAGACGACAGATGGAGAGATAGAGGCAGATATTGTTATAAGCAACAGCGGGATTCAGGATACTGTGTTTAATCTTGTGAAGGGCAAAGGGTTTTCTGCAGAATTTAAGAATAGAGTAAAAAAATATAAGCCGGGACTTTTGATGAACAGCATATTTACTGCCTTTAAAACAAATGCGGGCACTATTAACGGTGTGCATCTTTATTGCTATTTTCCGCCTGATATAAGGGAGATGTTTGCAGCGCTGCACAGCGGTAAGATTCCTGATGAGCCTATGTTTACTGTTTCTGTGCCTGATGCAGTAACAGGAAAGATGACAGATGGGTGTTACACAGGCACAATAAAATTTATTACGCCGAGAGGTGAGAAGAGAAAGGATGTTATCCTAAAAGAGGCAGAGAGGGTGATTGATATGGTGGACAGGGTGATTCCGAATTTTACCAAATCCATCATCTATAAAAAGATTGTTACATCAGAGGACTATGAAGATGAGATTGGCTTTGAAAGTTGTATTGCGCCGATTGCAGAATCTATTGAATATAAAAAGATGAATCATAGAATGCCAGTAAAAGGGATCTACTCTGTTGGAGCGACTGTGCTGCCGAACGGCGGGTGCACAGCGTCATCTGTAGAGTCCGGGAGAAGGTGCGCTGAGGAAATATTAGGATAATATCTAAGCTTGTAGGGCAAGGCTGTAGGCACGAATTTATTCGTGCAAAAGGCACGGTTTAAACCGTGCCTACAAAAGGATTGCCTACACTTTAATTAGATGGAGGTAAACAATGAAATACGAAATAGCCTGCAACTGGGACCCTGCGCTGATAGACGGCGTTGCAGGAAGCCTTGCTGATGAGCTTTTTGGTGGGATGCCGAACAGCCCTGTTTCAGGGGGTCGGGCGTCCTTTGTTGCTGTTGAAACAACACCTGAGTTCGTAGAGAATTATGTAAAAGAGGCTCATAAGAAGGGTTTGATATTTAATTTTCTTTTGAATGCCTCATGCCTTGACAATATGGAGTATCAGCGTGAAGGCAACAAAAAGATAGTTGAGCATATTGCATGGATAGACAACATTGGCGTTGATGCTGTTACTGTTACTATTCCATTTCTGCTCCAGATTATAAAAAAACAGTTTCCGCGTTTAAAGGTCAAAATATCAAGCTTTGCAAGGGTGAATACCCCAAGGACAGCAAAATACTGGGAGGAGTGGGGCGCTGATTCTATTATCCTTGATGAGGATATAACAAGGGACTTTAAGATGCTTGAGTCAATAAGAAAGGCATATAAGGGAGAGCTTGTTTTGATTGCAAATCCCGGATGTCTCTTTGACTGTCATCAGACACTTAACCATTCAAATACCATGTCGCATGGTTCGCAGGCAGGCCATGTGAGCGAAGGGTTTATGATAGATAGCTGTTATTTCTCATGCACAAAACAGAAGATGGCTGATCCAAAGGAGTTGATAAAAACAAGATGGATAAGGCCGGAGGATGTAAGGCACTATGAGGATGCGGGTATAGACAAATTAAAGATCATAGACAGGTACAAGACAACTGAGATGCTTCTGTCTTATCTAAAGGCATATACAGAGGAGAGGTACGATGGAAATCTTGTTGACCTTTTAAATCTGCCAAAGCGCGGGGCATTTCTCCCTGTTAATCTGAAATATCTTATGCGCGAGGAGTTTGTTAATACAGACAAGCTCATGGCATTTGCAGACTGCTGCGATATGACTGTGAGCGAATTGATTGAGATTGACAACAGGAAGATACCTTCTGACTTCATAGAATTTTTTAAGACAATGGACTGTGCAAGGACATCCTGTGATGACTGCCGCTATTGCTACAATATTGCAGATAAGGCAGTAAGGATAAAGAAAGAGGAATTAAAGGCGCAGCTTATTAAGTATGACGCATTCTTAGACGATCTTGTAAGCGGCAAGGTATTTGAGAAAGAGGAGGAGTATCAGGAAGATAAAGAACTTGTATGGCAGGCTGATGCAAGAAAACTGCATGAGGATATATTAGAGACAGTCCCCTCTCTCTTGAAAAAGATAGCACAGAGAAAGACACAGGCTGGCGCTGAAAAGGGCGCAAGGGAGAGAAGGTCAAATACTATTATCAAAGATGATGTTTTAAAAGGCTGGCTTACAGAGACTCCGGGTATATTTCTGCCAAAGGTAAAGGAGAGGCTGAAGGAATTGGGGATTGAAGAATGTAAGGTCTGATAATGATTAATAGCCATACGGTCATCATTAACGCTGATATAGAGAAGGTTTTTCAGCAGGCTCTTTTGTGGGGTGAGGCAGAGTGGTGGCCAAAGGACTGTTTGATGAGGTATACGAGGCTTGATAATTCCCCCTCACCTTATTCCTCTCCCCGAGGGGGAGAGGAAATAAAAATAATGCCAACTCCCCTTATGGGAGAGGAAATAAAAACAATACCCTCTCCCCTTTGGGGAGAGGGAAAGGGTGAGGGGGTTGTTCAGGTTGGCACCAGATACCACCAGAAGGTATTACTCCCCTTTGCCCCTGAGTGGGATGTGGAGGTTATTTCTATTACACAGAACAAAGAGGTTACGCGAAGATTTTTAAACGGCATCTTTTCAGGCACAGATTCTGTAATCCTTGAACCTCTTAGAGATGGTGTAGAGGTAAAGGCATTTGGAGAAAATATTAAAGGCAATGAAGGGGTATTTTAGTTAGTGAAAGACTACACCCTCCCCTTAATCCCCTCCCGTCAAGGGAGGGGAAATAAAAAAAATATCCCCTCTCCCCTTGCGGGAGAGGGTTAGGGTGAGGGGGTGAGGAGGTTATTATGGAGTGGCACAATGAAACTCAGCAGAAGTTCAAGACCATGCTAAGCATTATTCCTTTTTTTCACAGAAAGATGGCAGAGAAGCTTGTAAGCAGAAAGGCAGAGAATCTGGCAAAGGAGCGCGGTGCATCACAGATTGAGGAGTCTGATGTTGTAAAGGGATTTTTGTCAGAGACGCCCGGTGTCTTCAAGGCAGATATGCTCTCTGCATTGGAGAAGGCAGGGTTTGATTATAGGAAATATGAATAAGAAAGGGTCAAAGGGGTCAAGGGTTCAAGTGGCCAAGTGAAATAGCTATGTTCAGACCAAAGATTGCACATATTGATTTAACAAAAAGGGCTGTTAGCTATGACTACATCCCTTCTGAAATTGTCAGCATGTTCTTGGGCGCAAGGGGTGTGAACAGCTATCTCCTTTATACAAATACGGATAAAGGGACTAATCCGTTTGGACCTGAGAACCCATTGATTATTGGCAACGGCCTGTTAACAGGATTAAGCGGGCCTACAACAAGCCGCGCAACTATCTCTGCAAAGTCGCCTGAATCAGGCCTGCTCGGTGATGCAAATATAGGCGGCCATTTTGGCGCTGGGATGAAGAGGACAGGCATTGATTATCTGATGATAAAAGGGATGGCTGATGCTCCTGTTTATCTTGAGGTTACTGATAATAAGGTAGTTATAAAGGATGCTGGACATCTTTGGGGTAAAGACAGCCATGAGACAAGGGAAGCCTTAGAAAAGGAATATGGCAAAGATGCGCAGATGCTCTGCATCGGACAGGCAGGTGAAAACCTTGTCCGCTTTGCTGCTGTAATGCACGGTAAAAAGGGCGCTGCTGCAAGAACAGGAATGGGTGCTGTTATGGGCTCTAAGAAATTAAAGGCAGTTGTTGTGAAAGGGACGCTGAAGATTGATGCCCATGACCCTGCAGGATTTAAAGAGTATACTAAAAATATAAATGAGAGGATGAAAAAGGAGTTTCTTATAGAGGCATTAAGCAAATACGGCACAAGCCATCTCTATGATGTAATAAACAATAATATTGAGATGGGGAGGACATACAACGGCCTTTCATCTCGTTTTGCAGAGAATATTGATATATCGCCAGAAACATTAAGAACAAAATATTATGACGGCAGACGTGCATGTTTTTCCTGCACAGTTGCGTGCAGACACAAATATCTGATAAAAGACGGGCCAAATAAAGGATTATCCGGCGAAGGGCCTGAATACAGCGTGATTGGAAATCTTGGGCCTTTATGCGGCATCAAAGAGATGGAGTCTGTCTTATTAATAAATGACCTTTTAAACAGATATGGTCTTGACGCATGTTCAACAGGCAATATGATTGCATGGTCAATAGAGCTTTACAAAAATGGCATAATTACAAAGTCTGACACTGGCGGCATAGAGCTTGACTGGGGCAGGGCAGATATTGTAATGGAATTAGTCAGGCAGATTGGAGAGAGAAAAGGTTTTGGCAATATACTTGCTGATGGCGCAAAAGAATGCGTAAAAAGGTTTGGCAAAGAATCTGCAAGATATATCTCATGGATAAAAAATATGCCGCAGTCATGCCCGGTTGATTTGGGCATGGCAGTATCAACAAGGGGCGCTGACCATTTAAGAAGCCGATGTCCTTGGGAGGCATTTGAGCTAAAGGCAGAGCAGCTTGAAGAAATTTATGGGGGCACTGTTGACCCGAATCCACACGGATATAAAGGAAAGGGTAGGGTTGTTTGGTGGTGGGAGGCGTATCTTGGACTGTTTGACGCAATGGGAATGTGCAAGCTGATATTGTTCCACTGTCTGCCGGGTGTATGGAATTTTGATGTCTATGCTGAACTGATAAGGCTCGGCACAGGCATAGAGCTTACTGCAGATGAGGTCTTTGATGCAGGCGAGAGAATTACAACTATTGAGAGGATGTTTCTTGTAAGGGAGGGCATTACAAGAAAGGATGATACCCTGCCTGAGAGATACTTTAATCCATTAATAATGAATGAGGGGCTTGATGAGTATACAAAAAATCTGAAGATTGACAGGGAAAAATTCAATGAGGCGCTTGATGAGTATTATAATTTGCATGGATGGGACAGGGGAACAGGGATGCCAAAGGAAGAGACTTTGGAGAGGCTGGGGTTGGGGTCGTTGATAGGTGTAAAGATATGAAAATAGCAGTAATGGGCGCTGGCGCTATTGGCTCTGTGCTTGGAGGCTATCTTGCTGAGGCAGGAGAGGATGTCCTCATGATAGGCAGGAAAGGAAATGTTGATGCTATAAATAAAAATGGCCTTCAGATAGAAGGAGTGCGTGGCAGAAAAAATATAAGGATAAAGGCTGATACAGGATTAAATGAAAAACCTGATATGCTTTTTCTTTCTGTAAAGACGCAGGATGTTCCTGAGGCATGCAAGGCAATAGCATTAATGACAAAGGATTCTATTGTTGTAACAATGCAGAATGGCGTTAAGGCAGATCTGCTTGCAGCAGAAAATCTTAACAGAAGGGATATTATAAGCGCTGTAGTAATGTTTGGCGCAACATATATTGAGCATGGGAAGTTTATACACAATTTTGAAGGTGATTTTATTATTGGCAGCGCCTTTAGTAAGAATGATGAGATAGTGAATATAACAGCATCTGTGCTGAATAAATT
>JACRON010000110.1 GCA_016214425.1 Nitrospirota bacterium | reverse complement strand
CCTTATTGTTGCGCCGCCGAGGACAGGCAAGACCATGCTTCTTCAGTCCATTGCAAAGTCTATTGCAAAGAACCATCCAGAGATAGCCCTTATTGTTCTTCTTATAGATGAGCGTCCGGAAGAGGTTACTGATATGCAGCGTCAGGTGAAGGGAGAGGTTGTGAGTTCTACCTTTGATGAGCCTGCACAGCGTCATGTTCAGGTAGCCGAGATGGTGATTGAAAAGGCAAAGAGGCTTGTTGAACATAATAAGGATGTTGTAATACTTTTAGACAGCATTACGCGCCTTGCCCGTGCGTATAATATGATTGTCCCGCCGAGCGGCAAGGTGCTCTCAGGCGGTGTTGATGCCAATGCGCTGCAAAGGCCGAAAAGGTTTTTTGGCGCAGCAAGGAATATTGAAAGCGGCGGCAGCCTTACGATTATTGCCACTGCCCTTGTTGATACAGGAAGCAGGATGGACGATGTTATCTTTGAAGAGTTCAAAGGAACAGGCAATATGGAGCTGCATCTTGACAGGAAGCTCGTTGACAAGAGGGTGTTCCCAGCAATAGATATAAACTCCTCAGGCACAAGGAAAGAGGAGCTTCTTGTAGAGAAAGAGGTTCTTAACAAGATGTGGATACTCAGAAAGGTGCTTAATCCGCTTAGCATAGTAGAGAGCATGGAGTTCCTGCTTGATAAGATGAAGGGGACGAAGAGCAATAGGGATTTCCTTGATATGATGAACAGGTAAGGCAGATTTAGCGATAGGGGTCATCTGCTGCGGTGGAGGGGGTATGCTGCGGTGCGAGTCCTCGCTCCGCCTTGCATCTGGCCCCTCTGGCTAAATCTGAAGGCAATATAAGAACAGGTTATAAAAGAATGCAAAAATAGGTTGTAAAAGGTTGAATTTGTGATATAATAAAAATGCCCTATTCATTAGGGCATTATTAATTTTTAGGAGGAAAGATGAAGCCTGATATACATCCTAAATATGTAGAGACCGCAATTACCTGCGCCTGCGGTTCGGTTGCAAAGACAAGGTCAACAGTAAAAGACCTGAAGGTGGAGATATGCTCTGCCTGCCATCCTTTATTTACCGGAACGCAGAAGATCATTGATACCGAAGGCCGCGTAGAAAGGTTTAAGAAAAGGTATCAGAAGATAGAAAAGAAAGAGGAAAAGCCTGCAGTAAAGGCAGCAGCAAAGACCAAGGCAAAAACAAAGGGAGCAGCATAAATTCGCTCAATGAATATAGGCGGCCAGGCAGTAATAGAAGGGGTGATGATGAGGTCACCAAATGCCTTTGCAGTTGCAGTAAGAAGGCCTGACGGCCAGATAGCAGTCTGGAAGGAATCAATAAGATCTTTAACAGGCAAGGCAGTTGTTAAATGGCCTGTTATAAGAGGCGTGCCAGCTCTTATTGATGCCCTCCTGCTTGGCATAAGGGCTTTGAATTTTTCTGCAAAAGAGGCATTGGGAGAGGATGCAAAGGACAAGGGGAACAACGGTTTTTTAATGGGCCTTACTATCCTTGCTGCATTTGGCATCGGCATATTTATATTCCTGATACTCCCGCTTTTTATTACATGGCTTCTTCAAATGCCGTTTCCTGTTATTGAAAGGAGTTCTGTTTTATTTAATGCAGTTGATGGTATTTTAAGGGTTATTATATTTTTGGGTTATGTTATAGCCATCTCTTTTTTAAAGGATATAAAGAGGGTTTTTCAGTATCATGGGGCGGAGCATAAGGCAGTATATGCCTTTGAGGCAGGAGAGGAAGTGGATGTTGCCAATGCAAAAAAATACAGCATACTTCATCCAAGATGCGGCACAAGCTTTTTATTAATGGTTATGCTGATAAGCATTATTACATTTTCATTTATACCAAAGGAATGGGAGCTTTTGTACAAGGTACTGGCAAGGATTATTCTGATTCCTGTAATAGCTGGCATTGCCTACGAATTTATAAAGATTAGCAGTAAAAAGATGCATCACAGATTTATAAGATATTTAATATTGCCGGGGTTATGGCTCCAGAGGCTTACTACAAGAGAGCCTACTGATGAGCAGATAGAGGTGGCCATCATGGCCTTAAAAGAGGCTGTAGCAATAGAACCTGTAATTAATTAAAACCCCGCAAATCAAGCGGGGTTTTTTATTTGAGGGAATAATTATGTTTCAAAAGTTAGAGGCAGTAAAAGAAAAATACGAGGAGCTTACGAAGCTGATGAGCGACCCTAAGGTCATTTCAAATCCATCAGAGTTTCAGAAATACGCCAAGGAGCAGGCAGAGATTTCCGGGATTGTGGAGAAGTATAAAGAGCATAAAGATGTACTGAAGCAGATAGAGGATACAACAGCCCTCTTGAGAGACTCTAAGGGAGAGTCAGAGTTTCAGGAGCTTGCAAGGGTTGAACTTGAAGAGCTTGAGAAGAAAAAAACCAAATTAGAGGATGAAATAAAGCTGCTTCTTGTTCCAAAAGACCCAAATGACGCAAAGAATATCTTCCTTGAGATAAGGGCAGGCGCAGGCGGCGATGAGGCTGGTCTGTTTGCTGCAGAGCTCTTTAGGATGTATTCAAGGTATGCAGAGAAAAAGAGATGGAAGGTTGAGATACTTGATTCTAATGCAACAGGCGTCGGCGGTTTTAAGGAGATAATAGCGCTTATAGAGGGAAAGGGCGCATACAGCAGGCTTAAATATGAAAGCGGGGTGCACCGTGTTCAGAGGATTCCGGTTACAGAGACAGGCGGCAGGATACACACATCAACGGTTACTGTTGCAGTTATGCCTGAGGCAGAGGATGTGGAAGTCCATATAGATCAGAAGGACCTGCGAATAGATACCTCCTGCTCATCAGGCCCCGGCGGGCAGAGTGTCAATACAACATATTCAGCAATAAGGATTACCCATATTCCTTCGGGCATTGCTGTAAACTGCCAGGATGAGCGATCGCAGTTAAAGAACAAAAATAAGGCAATGCGAATACTGCGTTCAAGGCTGATGGAGATAGAAAGGGAAAAGCAGGAGGCAGAGATTGCCCAGTCAAGGTACAAGCTTGAGACTGTGCTGGACGGCAGCATAGATGAATTTATAGATGCCCTGACCACTTCGGATAATGCAGAGAGGCTGAAGAGCCTGTAAAGAGGCTAAAGGCAAAGGGCAAAGGGTTATGATAAAGTAATGCTAATTTTAAAATCCCCCTTTTTCAAAGGGGGAAACTTTCCCCTCTATTAAGAGGGGATAAAGGGGTGTGTTCCCCCTCTTTGGAAAAGAGGGGTTAGGGGAGATTTATTTAACATAAATAGATGCGTTTGTATCAGTGAGGTTATAAACAAGAATTGCAAAAGATTATAATCAACGGCGGTGTCAAGCTTAAGGGTGAGGTGAAAATCAGCGGGGCAAAGAATGCAGCCCTTCCGATAATGGCTGCTTCCCTTCTTACGGAGTCTGAGTGTATTATTCACAATGTCCCGAGGCTTATGGATGTTGCTACAATGGGGAAGCTCATCAGCTATATTGGCGCAGAGGTTAAGGGCATTGAGGATAATAATACCATCAGTATAAATACAAAGGCGCTAACTAAATGCGATGCACCTTATGACCTTGTTAAGACAATGAGGGCGTCTGTCCTTGTCCTCGGCCCACTGATTGTCAGATGTGGGGAGGCAAAGATATCCCTTCCCGGCGGCTGCGCCATTGGCGCAAGGCCTATTAATCTTCATCTTATGGGCCTTGAGAAGATGGGCGCAGAGATAAAGCTTGAGCACGGTTATGTATGGGTAAAGGCAAAGAGGCTGAAAGGCGCAAAGATATATCTTGATATCTCCACAGTAACAGGCACAGAGAATCTGATGATGGCAGCGGCTCTGGCAAAAGGCGCTACAGTGATTGAAAATGCAGCATGCGAGCCAGAGGTAGTTGACCTGTCAAATTTCTTAAATAAGATGGGCGCAAAGGTCTCTGGCGCAGGGACAGATGTAATTACAATAGAGGGTGTTGATTCATTAAAAGGGACAGAATACAGGGTCATGCCTGACCGCATAGAAACAGGGACATACGCTGCTGCCTCTGCTATTACAGAAGGCGATGTTTTGCTAAAGGGCTGTGCGCCTATACATCTTGATGCAGTGATATCAAAACTTAGAGAAACAGGCGCAGAGGTTACAGAAGAAGCTGATTCTATGAGGGTGAAGAGAAAGGGAAGGCTGAAAGCATCAGATGTAAAGACCCTTCCCTACCCCGGATTCCCAACAGATATGCAGGCGCAGTTTATGGCCTTAATGAGCATAGCAGAAGGGACAAGCATAATAACAGAGACTATATTTGAAAACAGGTTTACCCATGTCTCAGAGCTAAAGAGGATGGGCGCAGATATAAAGATTCAGGGAAATACTGCTGTTGTAAAGGGTTCGGCAAGGCTGAGCGGCGCGCCTGTGATGGCAACTGATTTGCGGGCAAGCGCCTCATTAATTATTGCAGGGCTTGCTGCAGAAGGCGAGACAGAGGTTTCCCGCATATATCACCTTGACAGGGGATATGAGATGATTGAGGAGAAGATGTCGGCTTTAGGCGCAAAGATAAAAAGGGTGGTGGCTTCGTAAAAAAGTCCACGTGCTGTATTTGATTGAAACGGAGAAGCGGAGAAACGGAGAATCGGGGAAGTGGATATAAATGAAGAAGATTAAAAATAAAGAATCAGAAAGAGACAGGCTTGAATCATTAACAATAGCCCTTCCAAAGGGCAAGCTGCTTGAGCCTTCAATCAAGCTTTTTTCAAAGATTGGCATTAAGGCGAATGGTAATCTGAAAAAGACAAGAAGGCTTATCTTTGATGCGCCAAAATCAAATGTTAAGTTTCTGATTATCAGGGCGATTGATGTGCCGACCTATGTGGAGTATGGCGCTGCTGATGTTGGGATTGTTGGCAAGGATGTCCTGATGGAACAGGGCAAGGATGTTTATGAGCCTGTTGATTTGAAATATGGCTACTGCCAGATTATAATTGCTAAGCCAGAGAAAGAGAAACTGTTTAAAGGCAGAGAGGGCTTGTCAAAATTACGAATTGCAACAAAGTATCCGAACATTACTGAG
>JACRON010000047.1 GCA_016214425.1 Nitrospirota bacterium | reverse complement strand
CTCAAGCTTATGATTTGAAGGGCATTGATATTACTGAAAAACGCAAGAAGGTTCGGTATGACCATGAATGGAATAAGAAATTTGTTCAGTGTGTATGGCGACCGTTGGATATTCGTTTCCTTTATTATAATACTGAGCTAATTGATCGCCCTTGTCGCCAGATAACCGAGCCATTGCTTCAATCAAACTTAGCCTTATTAGCAATGAGACAAATAGCATTACATAATGGCTGTTCCCACTTTTTAGCTGTGAACTATCCTGTAATTGACAGAATATTCTATAGCAATAAGGGAGCGGCAAGTGTTTTTCCGCTTTATTTGTATTCTGATATAGATACAAAGAAAAGCCAACAAAGTTTGCTTAATTTGAATGCTTCGCAAGAAAGTCGTCATGCTAATCTTTCCCCAACATTTATTGATGATACTGCAAAGAGGCTTACCTTAAGATTTATTCCTGACGGAACAGGTGATCTCAAAAAGACTTTTGGACCGGAAGATATGTTCTATTACACGTACGCCGTGTTTCATTCCCCAACTTATCGCACGCGCTATGCGGAATTCCTGAAGATTGACTTCCCTCGGCTGCCGTTGACGTCTGATTTAGCTCTCTTTAAAACACTAACTCCTTGATAGGTAAGCCACTGGTTTTACCAGTGAGACTTAAAAAAGTTTGACTTATAGTATTAAGTAAGATATTCCTCCTAATTGGCTTGACGGTTACGGAATAGGAAAAATCAAGACCAAGAAGGAGGAATATATGGAGAGTTTATCACATTCAAGATACGATTGTAAATATCATGTTGTATTTGTGCCGAAGTTCAGGAAGAAGGCATTGTTTGGAAAGATAAGGGAGTATTTGAAAGGGGTATTTCATGAGTTAGCGAGGCAGAAAGGATGTGGGATAGTATCAGGGCATATAGCATTGGATCATGTGCATATGTGTATTTCAATTCCACCGAAGTATGCGGTGTCAGAGGTGATAGTAACTTAACTCTGTGTCCGTGAAAACGGGGGAAGATCAGAAATGCTGTATGGATAAATTAGGATAATGGGGCAATATCTTCTTGACAATTATAAAGTTTAACCTTATAATTGTCATATGTATATCAGCCGTCTGATTTCAGAAACATTAGCTAAGGCAAAAAGGCACTTTCCAGCAGTATTGATTACCGGGCCGAGGCAGGCAGGCAAGACAACCTTCCTGCTTCATGAGGCTGGCAAGGGCTCTGATTATGTGAGCTTTGACGACCCCCTTGAAAGAAGCTTTGCCATTAATGACCCAAACGGATTTCTTGACCGCTTTAAGGACCGTCCAGTAATTCTGGACGAAATTCAGTATGTGCCTGAGATTCTTCCTTATTTAAAGATTCGCATAGATAAAGAGCGCAAAAAGAACGGCAAATGGCTTCTTACCGGCTCTCAGCAGTTTCAGTTGATGAAAAACATCAGTGAATCGCTTGCTGGCAGAGTTGCCATTCTTGAGCTGCTGCCGTTCAGCATTCTGGAAAATAAAAAGGAGAAATCTGCTCCACTTGGGTCAGTTATATGGAATGGAGGCTATCCTGAACCATCTCTCCAACCTGAAAAAAGAGAGCTTTGGATTAGTTCTTATATCCAGACATATATAGAGAGGGATGTAAGGCAGCTTCAAAATATTAAAGATTTGCGGACTTTTGAGCTTTTTCTTGGATTGTTTGCAGCCTGCCATGGCCAGACATTTAACTCAGCTCACCTATCCAAAGAGGCTGGGGTATCTCTTCCTACGATAAAGGCATGGGCAGGCGTTTTAGAGGCGTCATATCTTTCTTTTTTTCTTCCTCCGTACTTTAAGAATTATGGAAAGCGCCTTGTTAAGACACCGAAGCTCTACTTTCTTGATTCAGCAATTGTTTGTGCTATAACAAGACAGCCTGATGCCAACTCTGCATTGGCAGGGGCAATGGGAGGGGCGTTATTTGAAGGGTTTATAATAAGCGAGGCATTTAAGATTTTTGCTATAAAAGGGAAAAGGCCTGATATTTTTTTCTGGCGTTCGCATGATGGTCTGGAGGTAGACCTGATTATTCAGATTGGGAAAAAACTTTATCCTGTAGAAATCAAATTGACTGCAACGCCCACTCTTAAACATATTGAACCTTTGAACAGATTTAAGTCAATTGTTAAGGATACAGATGATACCGGCCTTCTGGTATGCCGCATTAGTAAATCAACTCCAATGCCTTCAGGCAATCTGGCGATGCCATGGAATCACTTTCCAGAATGGCTGCTTGAAAGGATTTAATAAGTAGGACATCCTAATAAATATGAGGTTTTTTAAAAATTGACAAAGAAAAATGACCTACTGACAGTTGAGGGGATTAAAAAAAACCTGACTACCCGCTTTATTGGCGCAGATATATACCTCTTTGACGCCATTGATTCAACAAACAGCTATGCACATAAACTGGCAAAGGAAGGCGCAAAGGAAGGAACTGTTGTTCTATCAGAGTCGCAGAGCAAAGGCAAAGGCAGGCTCGGCCGCACATGGTTTTCTCCTTCTGGCGTGAATATTTATCTTTCAGTAATCTTAATGCCCCAGATGCCTTCAACTCAAATAACCCTTCTTACCTTTGCTGCTGCAATTGCTGTTGCAAAGGCGATTAGAGATATTGCTGGTCTTGATGCTGACATTAAGTGGCCTAATGATATACTTATAAGAGGCAAAAAGGTTGCTGGCATACTATCAGAGATGGAAACCAATAAAAATCCCCTCATGGAGGGATTAAGTGTGAAATTCTCCATAATTGGCATTGGGATAAATGTGAATCTTGATAAAAAGGATATACCCTTGGAGTTAATGGACAATGCAACATCCATAAAGATAGAATCTAATAGCACAATAGACAGAATGAATTTGATATGCAGGGTTCTTGAAAATCTTGAGGAGTGGTATAATTTATTTGAAAGAAATGGAGTAAATGATATAATTGAGGAATGGAAAAGCCTTGCCATTACCATTGGCAGGGATGTTAAGGTTCAATCAGGCAATAGTTTTGTTGAAGGCAGGGCAGTTGATATAGATGAGAACGGCGCTTTGCTGATTAAGGATAGGGATGGTGTTATACAAAGGGTTTTGTCAGGGGATGTGATTTAAGGAGAGAAGATGTTACTTGCAGTTGATATAGGCAATACAAATATCGTTCTTGGTGTATATAATGGAAAGAAGCTGTCTCATCACTGGAGGATAGATACAGACAGGCACAAGACAGCAGATGAGTATAGGATGCTCATTAAGTCACTTTTGGATTTAGATGAGTTAGGCCTTAAGAAAATAAAGAGTGTCATAATATCCTGCGTTGTTCCGCCTCTTTTAACTGTATTTGAAGAGATTTCAAAGAACTATCTTAATGTCAGGCCAATAATTGTAAATCATAAGACAAAGACAGGTATAAAGATATGCTATAAAAATCCTTCAGAGGTTGGTGCAGACAGGATAGTAAATGCTGTTGCTGCATATCACGAATTCGGCGGCCCTGTTATAATAATTGACTTTGGCACTGCAACGACCTTCTGTGTAGTTTCATCAAAAGGTGAGTATCTTGGCGGTGTTATTGTGCCAGGCATAACTATTTCTGCTGAGGCCCTCTTTGAAAAGGCAGCAAAGCTACCAGCAGTGGAATTGATAAAGCCAAAGAGTGTAATTGGCAAAGATACAATTAGCAGCATGCAGTCAGGTATAATATATGGATACGCTGGAATGGTTGATGCTATTGTAGAGAGAATAAAAAAGGAGACAGGATATAAAAATCCGATGATAGTTGCTACAGGAGGCCTTTCAGGATTAATAGCGCCTGAGACAAAAAGCATTAAAAAGATAATGCCCCTTCTTACATTAGATGGCTTAAGATTAATATACGAGAGAAACAGGTAAAGCTATACAATATAAGCGCAGATGCAATAAATGTCATTATGACAATTTTCTATCAGCAAATTTTGGAATGAGTTTTTCACTTGACATGCCTGAAAATATTTCTTATAATAACTCCTTTCAAAACAGGTGTATATTTTTGTCTTAAGCATTGGGGCTTTATAACCCATTGATTTGCCAATAAATAATCAAAGGTGCTGGCGTAGCTCAGTCGGTAGAGCATCTGATTTGTAATCAGACGGTCGGGGGTTCGATTCCCTTCGCCAGCTCCAGAAAATTTTGCTTGTGCAAAATTTTTTACTTAAGGAGTTATCAGTTAGTAGTTAAGGGTTAAGAGTGCAACCGTAAGGTTGCCATGGGGAGGTTCCCGAGTGGACAAAGGGAACAGACTGTAAATCTGTCGCCGTAGGCTTCGGAGGTTCGAATCCTCCCCTCCCCACCAGGAAATTTTGCTCAAGCAAAATTTCACTGATAACAGGCAACCTGTAACCTTATTAAGGTTATTAGTTATAAATCAGGAGTGAAAGCGAAGCTTTCCCGCGGGTGTAGCTCAGTGGCTAGAGCGCCAGCCTTCCAAGCTGGGGGTCACGGGTTCGAATCCCGCCACCCGCTCCATGCCCATGTAGCTCAGTTGGCAGAGCACATCCTTGGTAAGGATGAGGTCACCGGTTCGATCCCGGTCGTGGGCTCCAGAAACGAGATTTGAAATTTGAGATTTCAAATTTGCTAATTAAGGAGGTATTAAAATGGCAAAGGCCAAATTTGAGCGTACCAAGCCGCATATTAATGTAGGGACAATAGGGCATGTTGATCATGGTAAGACTACCCTGACAGCAGCGATAACCAAGGTATTGTCATC
>JACRON010000046.1 GCA_016214425.1 Nitrospirota bacterium | reverse complement strand
TCTTTTTTAAAAGGTCAAAGAGATACTCTATCTGCTTCTCCCTGTTGAACATGAAGTTTCCTGCATGCCCTGCTGCCTTATCAAGCGCCCACTGCCTTACATATGGCTCTTTATAATCTGTATTCCCTGTAATGCGAAAATATTTTATGCCTGTATTTATTCTGATGCCGTCTTTGTGGATATATGGCTTTATATATTCATAATCAAGGTCAAAGCCTACATCCCTGTAAAACTCCCTGTAGTCGTAGTCGCCTGGATAGCCCTCTATAGCGCTCCAGACCTGCTTTGCGGATTCCAGGTCCCTTCCAAAGGCAGCAGCGCCTGACTTGCAATATAGGGGCGCAAAGACGCCATACTTTGGCCTTGGTGATGCATACAGAATGCCGTGGGCATCCAAGAAAAAGAATTTTATTCCTACGCTCTTTAAGATATTATCAAGCCCCGGATAATAGCCGCACTCCGGAAGCCATATCCCCTTTGGCTTTACACCAAGATGCTTTTCATGATGCCTTACTGCAGTCTCTATCTGCGCCTTTACTGCAACAGGATTTGTCTCCATTAAAGGAAGAAATCCGTGCGTTGCACCGCATGTAATAATCTCAAGCTTTCCTGCATCCTGAAATTTCTTAAAGGCTGACACAAGATTTCTTTTATATCTGTCAACAAAGACCCATCTTGCATTCTTAAATCTGTCATTATACATCCTTGCAAGGCTGTTAAACTCAGGCTGATGCTTGGTTCTTTCAATTTCCTTATCAGAAAGCTCTATGAGCATCTCTATATGATTGATGTATCTATTCTGAAGAAGCTCGTCAGTCAGCATTGCAATAAGGGTTGGAGAAAGGGACATGGTAAGCCTGAAGTCTACCCCGTCATTCAACAGGCCATCAAAGATATTGATTAGGGGGATATAAGTCTCTGTGATGGCTTCGTAAAGCCAATCCTCTTCAAGAAAGTCCTCATATTCGGGATGCCTTACAAAGGGAAGGTGTGAATGAAGCACAATGGCAAGATAACCTTTTTCCAAGATAATCTCCAAAAAAATGGCGGGATAGAATGTCCCGCCTGTAGAAAATTAAAAATTAAACGGCAAAGTAAAAAGCCGTCATTAATTCCATCTGCTGCTTGGTGATGAAATTCCAAGAAGGTGCATCCTCTTCTTTATCAGCTCCTTTATCTCCAATGTAGAGAGTCCGATGCCATATCCGCCTGATATTGCAAAAAGCTTCATAAACTCCTCTTCCAATAGCATCCATTCTTCGTCCACTACATCTGAAACTGTATCCCTCGGCATGGTTACAGTATTTGACCTTACAAGAGTCAGGAATCTGCCGTCAGGTGCCAATGCGCCAAGATCAATACAGAATGACCTGTTAGGCCTGCCAATATTAATATACCAGCTTCCTGTCATCTCATAGACCTCAATATCAAAATAGCCGCGGGCATTCTTGCCGTCAAAGTGGATGTCAGTAATATCGTATACCCTCAGGATAAGCTTTACCCCTTGGCCTAATAACCTCTTTGCATCTTCATATCTCTGGCTGGTAACCTCCCAATATGTAAAGGCATAGTAGGGGTCTCTTGCCATGAGAACTATCTTATTCTCGCCATAGAAGGGCGGAAGTTCCTCTCTTTTTTCAACAGGTATAAACTTTTCTTCAACAGGGCCCACATAATACTTTGCAGCCTCAACAATCTCCTCGCCAGCCTTAGCAGCAATAGGCATTGGGGCTGGCATCTCCTCTTTTATAACCTCTGGAGTCTTCTTAATCTTAACAGTCTTCTTAGCCTTGGGCGCCTTTACAGTGGGTATCTCTTCCCTTACTGCCTTTTTAACAACCCCTGTAGCCGCAGGCTTTAGCCTGCGTTCAGAGGAAAGTAATAAATCTATAATCTCAGACTTCTTTGCCTTTGATGGAATCTTGACCTCCATCTTTGCTGCTATTCTTTTCAATTCGGCAATTGTCTTGCTATTCATCTCTTTTTTATCCACTTTAGCACCCCCTTTAAATAACATATCCCCCTTTTTATTTATATAATACCACATTTATTATATATTAGTAAACAAATTATTGAAGTCCAAGGGCAATTCTAAGGGCGTCGTTCAATTATTGAATCTTTTCAAGACCTTCTTCTGTCTTCCCTCAGTTTAAACTCCGGCTGCTCCACAGGCAGGTTTACAAGAAAGGTGCTCCCCTTGCCTAACTCACTCCTCACCTGAATAAATCCATGATGTTCGGTAATTATCTCCTGAACAATTGATAATCCTAACCCTGTTCCCTCCCGTTCCTTACTTTCATGCTTCGTCGTATAAAATGGATTAAATATCCTCTCTAAGTTCTCCTCTGCTATACCAACCCCTTTGTCTGCCACCTCTATCTGGACATATTCCCTCTCACCTATCTTGCCAGAGGGGCTGAGTACATGCTTTGACTTACGGGTCGCTACGCTTATCCTCCCCTTGCCATTCACTGCATCCATGGCATTTATTATCAGATTCAGCAATACCTGTTTCATCTGTTCACCATCAACCTTTATTGTAGAAAGACTGTTGTCATATTTCCTTTCTATTTTTATCCCCTTTTTCTTTGCCTCATATTCAATAAAGATTACTGTTTTCTCCATTATGTCGTTTATGTCCTCATCCTTAAATACAGGCTGCCTCGGCCTTGAATAGTCCATTATCTCTCTTAATAATCTCTCTATTCGGTCTACCTCTTGCAAGGCAGCGCGCGGTATCCTTTCTGTAAAGTCCTTGTCTTTGCCATATCTTTCAGGCAG
>JACRON010000045.1 GCA_016214425.1 Nitrospirota bacterium | reverse complement strand
GTTCTTTTACAAAGATAACAGTCCGACAATAGTAAAAAAGAGGTATATCCATGAGTATCTGAACCAGAAGCTGTTTGAGATATGCTATCTAAACGATGATTTGGTCAATAGTGAATGCGAATCTCAGGTTATTGACTATCTTATTTCTGAAGCTCCTAAATATGACCTTGTAATGGTCTCTGATTTCGGGCACGGCTTTATTACAAAAAATATGATAAAGGCGCTTGAAGATTACTCAAAGATTCTATCTGTGAATGCACAGACCAATGCCGCAAATGTCGGCTACAATTTTATTACAAAATACAACGCGCCTCACTATGTATGCGTTGATGAGGCAGAATTAAGATTATCAAGCCAGGAAAAACATGCGCCTATTGAAGATATTGCCAAAAAGACTGCAAAGGATATAAATGCAGACTCCCTTATTGTAACCCTCGGAAAGAGGGGCTCGCTCGGCGTAAATCATAATAATACAAACAGGACGCCAATCTTCTCCCATAAGGTGGTTGATACTGTTGGAGCTGGCGACGCCTTTTTTGCCTTTACTGCGCCGTGCTATGCTAAAGGGATGCCCCTTGACCTTCTGTCATTTATCGGCAATGCTGTAGGCGCGCTTGCTGTGCAGATTGTCTGCAACAAGAAGCCTATAGAAAAATACGAGCTCTTAGAGTTTATTCATACTGTATTAAAATAAACGGAGAACTATAATGCGCAAGTTTGCAGAGAATTATTATAGTAGCCTTTTTAATTTTGCAAGTTCTATCAGGGTTACAAATGGAAGCAGCGGGAACCTGACTTTTCCTGATGGGATTGAGATTGTTGGAAATCTGATAATCTCTCAGGTAGATTCAGGAAAAAAGATAATCTTCATTGGCAACGGCGGCAGCGCTGCCATTGCAAGCCATATGGCTGTTGATTTCTGGAAGAACGGCGGTATGAAGGCTGTATCTTTTAATGACGGGCCCCAATTAACATGCATAGGCAATGACTACGGGTACAAACATGTATTTGAGAAACCGATTGCAATGTTTGCTGATGAGGGGGATGTTTTAGTGGCAATAAGCAGTTCAGGAAGGTCTGAAAATATACTGCTTGGCGTTCAGGCGGCAAAATCAAAAGGGTGCAGGATAATAACTATTTCAGGTTTTGATGAAAATAATCCCCTTGCTTCTTTAGGTGAGATTAATTTCCATGTTCCATCCAAGGCATACGGACCTGTTGAGGTGCTGCATCACTCTATATGCCACTGCATTATTGACACGATTATGAAGGCAAAAAATGGATAGATACAGGATAGACAGCCATAAACTTTTATATCATGTGCCGAGGGTAAATGACTGGCTGAATGGAAAATTAATTTATCCGATATACATGGAGGTAAGCCCTTCAGGGGCTTGCAACCACAGATGCACCTTCTGCGCCCTTGATTTTATGTCATATCAGAAGAGATATCTTGACGCTGCCCTGCTTATGGAAAGACTTTCTGAAATGGGCAGGCTTGGGTTAAAGAGCATAATGTACGGCGGCGAAGGCGAACCCCTGATGCATGGACAGATTGCAGAGATAATCAATCATACAAAAAAGAGCGGAATAGATGCAGCTTTAACAACAAATGCAGTATTGTTGACAGAAGCCATGTCAGAAAAGATATTGGGCGATATGGAGTGGATG
This sequence comes from Nitrospirota bacterium, assembly GCA_016214425.1. Taxonomy (GTDB): domain Bacteria; phylum Nitrospirota; class CAKKRA01; order 9FT-COMBO-42-15; family 9FT-COMBO-42-15; genus 9FT-COMBO-42-15. Next base: position 11,495 of record JACRON010000045.1, on the reverse strand, counting down.
AAGGTGAGCATTGGCGCTGCTACAAAAGAGAGCTATGCAAAGATTCACAGGACAAAGCAGGAAGACTTTGATGCTGTAATCAGGAATCTTGCCGCTGCCTCCAGGATTAGGCAGAAGAACGGCTATAATTGCACGCTCGGCATGCAGATATTGCTGCTGCCTGAGAATAAGGATGAGGTTGTATCCCTGTCTGAGCTTGCAAGGGACATAGGCATGGATTATCTTGTTGTAAAGCCGTATTCACAGCACCCGCTTAGCAAGACCGATAGATACAAGGATGTCAAATACAGCGAATATATGCATCTTAGGGATGCCCTTTCAGGACTAAACACAAAGGACTTCAGCGTTATATTCAGGATGAACACCATGAAGAAATGGGATGAGAATGGGAGAAACTATTCCAAGTGCTTTGCCCTTCCCTTTTGGTCGTATATAGATGCAGGCGGAAAGGTCTGGGGCTGCAGCGTATATCTTGGCGATGAGAGATTCCTTTACGGCAATATATATGAAAATACCTTTAAAGAGATATGGGAAGGCGGTAAGAGGAGAGAGTCGCAAAACTGGTTTGAGAATAATATCAGTGCAAAAGAGTGCAGGATAAACTGCAGGATGGACGAGATAAATCAATATCTGTGGAATCTGAAAAATCCACCTGCGCATGTAAATTTCATTTAAGATTTAAATATCAAGGAAAGCAGGCATAATGTTATGGATGCAATAGTAAAAGATAATATTAAAACAGATAAAAAATTGTCAGTTAGCGAATTAACAGAGAAGGCGAATCAGATAAGAAAGGATTTAGTTGAGGTAGCTGTCAGAAATGAGGCAGGGCATATTTCTCCCTCACTCTCCTGTGTAGATATCTTAACAGCGCTATACTACAGGATAATGAATTTATCTGATGACCCGCAGTGGCCTGAAAGGGATCGCTTTGTATTCTCAAAGTCGCATGGATGCTACGGCGTTTATGCAATCCTTTCAGATATCGGCTATATCAGACGAGAGGATTGGGAAGGCTTCTATAAAGGAAGTTTTCTGATGGGCTGCATAGAGCGCAGCATAGAGCATGGCATAGAAGTTGGCTGTGGCGCACTTGGCCATGGATTACCAATGGCAGTTGGCATGGCATTTGGAGCAAAATTGCAGGATAAAAAATATAGGGTTTATTGTGTCGTTGGTGATGGTGAAATGCAGGAAGGGTCTATGTGGGAGGCTGTTCAGTTTGCTGTTAAGCATGAGCTATCAAATCTGACAATAATTATAGATAATAACAGGCTGCAGGCAATGGATTTTCTGGAAAATGTAATGACTTTAAAGGACAGGGAAGATGACCTGCAGAAAAAGTTTAATGCCTTTGGATGTGAAGTAGAGACCTGCGAGGGCCATAATATTGAAGAGGTTGTTTCTGTTATTGACAATTGGTTAAAGGACGGGAAGCGAATCTCCAGACCGCAGGCATTGATTGCAAATACAATCAAGGGTTACGGATTGCTATGCATGGAAAATATTCCAAAGTTTCATTTTCGGCTTCCTACAGATGAGGAGTTAAGGATGGGGAATCGCTATGATTAATAAAGACCAGAATTATAGAAAAGAGATTATAGATGCAATTATACCTTATGCAAGGAAGGATGAAAGGATAGTGTTGCTTGTATGCGACATGGGTTTTGGAGTTGCCGATAACTTTCAAAAGGAATTTCCCAAAAGGATTTTTAATATGGGAATTATGGAGCAGGGCACTGTTGGCATCGCAGCAGGCATGGCAATGACTGGTTTGATACCTATAGTATATTCCATCGTAAATTTTCTTGCCTTTCGTGCATTGGAGCAGATAAGAAATGATGTGATGCTGCAAAATCTAAATGTAAAATTCATTGCCACAGGCGTAAATGATTATTTTAAATTTCTTGGGCCTTCACACTGCTGCGGAGAGGATGATAAGAAGATTATGCAGTTAATAAATATGAGGGTGTTTGATCCTTATGAGCAGGAAAATATTGATTTTAATAAGATGATTAAAGAATGGATTTCAGATACAAAGGCAGGGTATATTAGGGCATAAGGTCATAGGCGAAATAAAAAGTAACTTTAACGAAACTATTAATTACAAAGGAGCTGCAAGATGAGGCATGACCAAAATAATATATTTCTAACTGTAATTATGCCAGCCCTTAACGAAGAGAAGAACATTGCGGCTGCTGTTGGCAATGCCCTGAAGGCATTTAAGGATTTTAATATTGACGGCGAGATTATTGTTGTAAATGACGGAAGCACAGATAATACAGAAAAGATAGTAAAGAATATTATGCAAAAGGAAAAGTCTGTCAGCCTGCTCAAACACGATGCTCCAAAAGGGATAGGCGCATCATTCTGGGATGGCGTTAACAATGCAAAATGTGATGCAATTGTTATGCTCCCTGGAGATAATGAGAATGACCCCTGGGAGATATTCCGCTACTATAAGCTGTTAGAGCATGTAGATATAGTAATCCCCTTTGTCTATAATAAGAGGGTAAGGTCGCTCTTTAGAAATATCTTGTCCTATCTTTACCGATTTATTATAAATACCACTTTTTGGGTAAATTTTAATTATACCAACGGCACAATCCTATACAGAAAATCTATGCTTAAAGAGCTGGATTACAGAAGCAATAGCTTTTTCTTTCAGACAGATATTCTGATAAGGACAGTAAAGAAAGGGTATCTCTTTGCTGAGGTGCCGTACAGGATTGATTTAAGAAAGGAAGGCATTTCCAAGGCAGTTACTTTTCCATCGCTTTTGAAGGTTATGAGAGGTTATCTGCGTCTGGTAAGGGATCAGTATTTCAGGCATAATCATAAAGATAATGTCAGTTTTACAGAGGATTCCCTAACTGCAGTTAGAAGGCACGAGGATAATGGCAAGGTCGGCGAATCAAGCTATAAATAGCAGGAATTCTTTGAATCAGGATATATCTTATGAGCACATTGATTTTAGACGGGCACAAACTTCTATGGCATAGAGAAAGGGTAGAGGCATGGCTGAGGGGGGATAGGATAGCGCCAATTACCATTGACTGCGCCCTTACAAGAGGCTGCACCTATAAATGCGTCTACTGCTACGGCATGCTTCAGGAAAATGATGAAAAAAGGATGACAAGGGATGTCATCTTCAGATTTCTTGATGATGCTGCTGAGATCGGGGTTAAGGCTATCAGCTTTGTAAGCGACGGCGAAAGCACATGCAGTCCGCACCTGTATGATGCCATCTTAAAGGGCAGGGCAAACGGTCTTGATATGGCGCTCGGGACAAACGGCTATTTATTAAAGGATGAACGGCTTGAAGAGATACTACCAGCGCTTACCTATCTGCGGTTTAATATGTCTGCAGGGGAGGCAGAAAGATATGCTGGTATACATGGGAGCAAGGTAGAGCATTTTTATAAGGTAATAAATACAATAAAGAGGTCTGTAGAAATCAAAAGGAGAAACAACCTATCTGTTACAATCGGCCTTCAGATGGTGCTTCTGCCTGAATTTGAGGATCAGATTATACCCCTATCAAAATTGGGCAAAGAGCTGAGGGTGGATTATCTTGTTATTAAGCACTGCAGCGATGATGAGATGGGCAGCCTTGGCGTTGATTATACGAAATATCAGAATATGGTTGAACTTCTTAAGACAGCAGAGGCATATTCAGATGATAATTATATTGTCAGGGCAAAATGGTCTAAGATTCTAAGCGGAGGCAAACGCTGTTACAGCCGCTGTTACGGCCCGCCTTTTATAATGCAGTTCTCAGGCTCAGGCCTTGTTGCGCCCTGCGGCATGCTTTTTAATGACAGGTATAAAAAATATCATATCGGCAATATAGCGGATACATCATTCAAGAAGCTCTATCAGAGCGAGCGTTACTGGGAGGTTCTGAATCTGATTGCATCAGACAGATTTGATGCAAAAACAATGTGCGGTTCTTTGTGTTTGCAGCATAAGGTGAATGAATTTCTGTGGGATTTAAAAAATAACGGGGATGTTCTAAATAAGGCTGAAGGCGAGTTCCCGATGCATATCAACTTTATCTGAAAATGATAATAGCTGCTAAGTGTGCTCCTGAAGAAAAAATCCTGAAAGATATAGAAAAGGCTGGGCTCTCAGCAGTAGAGTTGTATACCGGTATTGACCATCTTTATAAATTAGACAGCATAAAGCAGATTTGTAAAAAATTTCCATTTCGCTATGCAGTCCATGCACCAAATGATGGGTATGAGCCTGAGCTGCTATCTGAGCTTGTTGATGCCATTGGGGCTGAGATAGTGGTTTTTCATGATATCTACTGGGAAGATGAATGGGGCCATATTGCGGAGGTTTTTAAGCCAAGCAAGGTGAAAATCTGTATTGAAAATACCCATTCTGCGCATGAGCCACTTAAGCTTATGCGCAGATACGGCTTTAAAAGATGCCTTGACCTTGAACACCTTCAGATACAGTGTGCCGGTGTTTATGAAGATGAGTTTCTGCCTGTTATGCGACAGGCATCTCACATTCATATGACAGGCTATTTTTACGGCTCTGATTTGTGGCATACCCATATACACCAGTCTCCTGAACATTCTGCTTATATGTTAAATCTTCTTAAAAAGGCAAATTATTCAGGTTTTGTGGTTTCAGAGGCAAGAACATCTTTACAGACCTATGATGAATTTAAAAGATTAAATGATTTTTTTATTAATGCAATGCAAAATTTTGTGAGGCCGCATAGATGTTAGTTTTAATATACAGTTTACTATTATTTAGTCTGGCATTTATTTTTCATATAGTTTTGTGGAAAATTCGTCTTCCAAAGAGACAGACTAAGGTTCTATTACAAATATTCTTCAGTACCCTGATGATTGGTGTTTTACCCTTAATCAGCATTTCGTTTCTAATCCAGGGGTTTGATAATCTCATCCCCATGAAGCTCCCTGAGTATCTACATATATGCCTTATTTTTATCTCGCTTACCCTTTCCTATATGATTACCTATTCAGCATTAGAGGCTGACAGCCCAACACTTGTAATGGTGATGACTATTGAAAAGGCAGGCCAGGAGGGTTTGGATAAAAAGGAGTTTGACAGTATACTGAATGACGACCTTTTAATAAAACCGAGGATAAGGGATCTTATTACCGACAAGATGGCTTACATGGATGGAGAAAAATATAAACTTACTTCAAAGGGCGTCTTGTTCGCCCGCATATTTATATTTTATCGCAGATTATTAAATGCTCCAAAAGGCGGCTAAGTAAGGGATTCGCTAATAGCCACTACTTAGCCGCAATCAAGTAATCTCAAAGGCAGGTAAACAAATACCCCTGCAATTACGAGATTAGTCTTAAAGTTATTAATTTACAACTGGCATCAGTCCTTCTTTCTTATAAGCGATGTTTAAAAATATTGATAAGGCCTTTAGAAAACATTCTGTTTTGACAGAGTGTATAGTTGGCACAGCAGCAGTAGTGTATTTAATATACACCATGCGGGCTATGCTGATATTTGGCCAGGCTACACTCGTCCATGATAATCTTTTATGGAATTATCCAATATTCAGATTTTTCGCTGAAAATATAATCAATGGCCATTTCCCTTTCTGGAATCCCTTTGAACATGGGGGTGAGCCTTTCTATCCGCTGCTTGTTCAGATCAGACTTCTGGAGCCTGTTACATTACTTATTATATATATTGGCCGATTTATCAGCAATGATATTTTAATGTTATTTAACTGGAACCGTTTTATCCTGAGCTTAATAATGGTTTCTGGAATATATATAGTTCTTCGTTCATTTGCCAAATACCTATTCATCAGACTTACCCTTATACCCATTCTTCTTTATTCATCTATAATGCTGGGTTCATTCAGGCAGGATGCTATTTTGAATCAGTTTATCTGGATACCATTTATTGCTTTTTTCCTTCTCCGTATTATTTACTACAGAGACTGCCGCTGGTATAACTGGATAATGCTCGGCATATTTATTGGCCTTAACTGGCAGTCTTATTTCTTTAGCGGCACATGGGTATTCCTCTTATTGTTTTTTTCAGGCATTATTCTTTTTCGCAGAGATTTATTAATTAAACTCTTTAATGAAAGAATAGTTATAGCCAAGTTCGCTGTAGCAGCCCTTATTATTATTGCCATGGCTGCACCGAATATTATACTTTTTTTGGAAAAGGATAAGTATGTATTTCCAGCCAGAATGATTGATTATTCATATGAAGGGATGGCGCCTGGGGCAATGCCGCAACAATACGAGGTTAGTTCATCTTCTGTTATAGTAGATGGTATAAATATGCCGTACAACTTTATAACCTTTACAGGGGCATTTTCAAATATCTGGGATTTTATCCAGATTATTGCACCAGATGGAAATAAATCTATAAGATGGCCTGGCAGGGAGGGATGGGGCTGGGCATCGGAGGCTTATATGTATATAGGCCTTTTGCCATGGGCCATTGCCCTCTTAGGTCTTATTGCAGGCAGGCATGATTTGAAAAGGGTATGGCTGTTAATCCTTGTGTGTTTTGCTTTAATAATGTTAGGGCCGCCTGGCGGCTTGCATAGATTATTATATTACCTATATCCTCCCATGTTGTTTGTTAGGCATACCCATGCCTTTGTTTTATTCTTTATGTTTGCCTTATTATACTTTTATGTTTTAGGTTTAAATCATATTTTCTCCACATGGGGTGGTTATCTTTTTAATCAGAATAGCCCTCAAGGGGTTCTTAATGGTTTTATAAGAGACAGCAGGGTTCGTAATGGTATTGCGGTCTTTATATTTTCTTTTTGTATTATTTTTTCCGTTTACTGGATGACAAAGATAACCTATCCAGCAACAGATTATCTTTTTGTCTTTTTTATTATAGTTTTTGCTATAGGCTGGATACTTAGAAGAGATTTAGGTGAAAATGGATTATATATTAGCTTAATTGCAAGCCATATAATAATAGTCTTATTATTCTCTGCAAATACATTTAAATTTATCAGGTATATTTTCCCAGCCTTAGGTATTCCCATTATCTTTTTTATATTAGTTAGATTACGCGGAAACCCTTTAAGACGGCTTATGGATTATTTGCCTTTAATCCTTTTACTTATTTTTAGCGCTGTTTTAACTATAGACCTTCTTTACAGCCTTAGGAAGTCATCATTCTTATATAAAGATAAAACATATTCAACTTATATACTCAATTCTGAAAGGATGCCCCATAGGTCTGTTTTACCTCAAAACAGGGCTATCTATCCTCCTGGTATTGAAGGCGGAAGTAGTGAAAGCGAGCAGAGGTATCTTTCCCTTATATATTGGAAGCCTTATGTGCTCTCTCCTATAAATGACCCTGACTATTCAGGCCATCATGTGCTGGTAAAAGGTATTTTTGTTGGTCTTAAGAACATGTCTTTTGAAAATTGGGTTGCGGCCAAAGAAGGCAATTATTTGCCAGAGGAGTTCAGCTATCATCAGGATGGAAGCGGTGGGGTTGTTGAGAGATACACAGGGTATGATGGTGTTAAAGATGGTTCGGCTGCTGTTTTACTAAAGCCGTCATCAGCCGGAGATTCATACATAAGATTCCAGACATCACAGATTGAAGAAATCAGAGGCAAACATATAAGGCTCTCTATATGGGTCAAAAGCCAGAACAAATCTCGTGATGCTATTCAGGTAGAGATACAGGATTATGTACGGCGGGTAGCAGATGGTATTCAAGCAGATGCCATGGAAGAAATTAAAAAAGGCACGGCCTCAAAATTTTATAAAAATAGCGGTGAATGGGAGCGGCTTTCAGTTGGAAAATATATTGATAAAAATGCTACCAAGATAGCAATAAGCTGCAATATTAAACCTATAGCAACTATGCCGGTATTTTTAGACAACCTTCTTATAGAAATAGTTGATGTTAACACAAATGCCTTTGAATACGCTCTGAAGAGTAAGAGGTGGAGCAGTTTCCTTCTGCCGATGAAATATTTTGAGCTTATTAATAAGGATATCCAGCCTGCAATTTTAGAAGAGATGTTTGCTGTAAATAAACCGATGTTTCAATTTAAGAAAGATGTTGTATCGGTAAAAGACAGCGATGTTTCCGCACTTTTCAGATATCTTGGGACTGAGAAATCAATTAAATTACTGCATGAAGCGGTTATAGTTGATTCTCAGACAGAGCCGTCTTTAGCTAAACCAATTTTAGCTTATGCGGATATTGGAAAAATGATGCAAGCATTTATTGTCCCAGAGAACTTTAAAGGCATAGAAAATATCTTTGATAAAAAAGACAAAGGCAGTTTTACATATTCAATAGAAAGATACGATTATAATTCCTTTACTATGAAGGCTGCTGCTGACAGCCCTGGTATCCTCTACTGGGCTGATGGATATGATAAAGGCTGGCATGCCTATATTAACGGAAAGGAGGTTCCAATTTATCGCGCCAATATAAATTTTAAGGCAATCAACATCCCTGCAGGGAGAAGCAATATTAACTTTACATATACCCCTTTTTCATTTAAGATGGGATTATATATTTTTTATGGTATTGTGATTATATCAATAGTGCCGTTAATAATCGGTCTTAGCACAGCTTTTCTTTATAATTTTCTTCAAAACGGCCTCTCATTAAAGATTAGAAAGATTTAAGGAATTATATGTTTTATAGCTATTTGCAGGTTCTTAATCCAGTATTAGGCTTGATGATAAATGTAATTGTTCAGGTCATCTGCTCCAGATTTATTCAGAGACTCGGATTGTTAAAGACTGTATTTTTAGGTTTTTTTGTCGGCATGCTCTCTGTATTAATGATAGAGCTTTACATCTTCTTTGCAACATCAGCGCACTTTACGGATTTTTTTATGATGTTTGCCGCCAACTTTATTGCTTATGCTTCTCTTGGTTATTGTTATTTTCATTTTATAAATCTTGGCGAAACAGCACGTAGGATCAGGATATTAGGAGAGATATACGACTCTAAAGATGGACTTTCTCTGGAGGAGATCCTTCAAAGGTACAATGCGAAGGAGATTGTTGAAAAGAGGATAAGCAGGCTTCTCAATAATGGCCAGGTTATATTAAAAAATGGAAGATATTATATTGGCAATCCAATAATGTTGATGATAAATAGGATTATAGTAGCAATGAAGCTGATGCTGCTTGGAAAAAGGAGTGAATTTGATCAATAAAAGAGAGACCGCCGTCTCCTTTAGATATTTTCTGAAGGTATTTGATAAATTGGAGCTTGTCAAGTTTTTAGTTGAAATTATAAAGTGGCGTCCCATTAGTCTTGCCATCAAGCTGCAACCTTCACCGTAGCATTGTCTGCTTCTTCCCTGACTATAGTTGCCATCACCTCTTTAATTAAGGCATACTCTCTAACCCGATAAAACCCTTTCTCACAATACAGAAGCGCCGATGCCAGCCATCTCTGCATCATCATGCTGTCCCGATACCTCTTAATGTTGCCCTCACAATCCCTCACAGTGGAAAACATGCTCTCTATCATTTGTGGCTCCTTTCTTTTTATTAGGTATGTGGATTATTCCACATGGGAGCCACTTTTTCAACTTTCAACTAAATATAGTATATCCTCATAAATTGTGGAATATAAAAGGCAGTGTTAAAACAACTGATAACCAGGATATTAAAAAAACAGAAGCTTGGAATACCCCCTGTATTAATCAGTGTTCTTGCAATATTAAGTTATTCAAGAATTCTTTTTCTTCAGGATGTCTTTGAGGATGATAATGCATGGCTCCTGTCAGTATATGCAAGCAGTAATCTGTCAGAGTTTCTTAAGACAGGCTGGACTGAGCTCAGAAGAATACCGCAGGGTGTTTTTTTATATTATTTTTTAGGGGCACACAGGTTATTTGATAATACCTTTATCCTGTGGCAGTCTTTAAATCTGCTTATACAGGTTGCTTCGCCGCTATTGCTTTATTACTTCCTTAATAACCTGATTAAAAACAAATATCTTGCCTTTTTATCAGCCTGCTGTTTTATATTATATCCAATTGACTCTACTCTCCCCGTCTTCTCCAATATTTATTACAGAATTGGTATAATGCTGACTATAACCTCTTTTTATCTCACTGAAAGAGTGCTGCATAAAGACATAAAGTGGGTATTTCTATTTATTGCTATTATGCTTTCAGGCATCTCTCATTATATCTTAATAGAAGGCACAATTGCCCTTGAGCCAGCAAGGCTGTTCTTTATAGGCTATATCTTTTATAATAAAGGTATTCTGTCAAAGAATCTTATCAAAAAGACATTAATAATATGGCTGCCATTTTTTCTGCTCTGTATTCCATTAATTATATACAAACTTATATTCAAACCGTATGGAATATATGCAGGCATGTACAAGACAGATATATCTTTACTTTTAAATTTTAAGATGCATAGGGAGCTTGTAAAGATGCTTTTATTTGGGAACTGGAGAATCATGTTTTTAAAATACCTCTCCCATTTAACAGTATGGTCCATGCTATCCGGCCTGCTCACAGCAGCCGCGGTTATTTATATGCTTAGAAGGTCTGATGTATACGGTAAATTAAATTTGCAAATGTCCAATAAATCGCATCCTGATGTAAGGGCGAACGGCCATTCGCCCCTACTAATTTTTGTTATTCTTGGTGTTGTATTATTAATACCGCCTGTTATCATGTATGGACTTGCAGGGAGGGTGCCGAACTTTGGACCAAATTCCCGCCATGGTGTTATACTTCAGGTAGGTTACGCTATTATTCTTGGAAGCATCCTCTATGCTATTTACAGAAAAGCCAGTAAGGGTTCAGGATTGCTGGTGGTTAACCTTTTTATTGCCATTTTTTTTGCATTAGGGGTATTTTTTAATAATATGAACCTTGATATATATTTTAGCGCATGGGAGAAACAAAAGGATTTTTGGCAGGCATTTACAAAGCGGTTTCCAACACTCCCAGAGAAGGCAAATTTTTTTCTTGTTATAGACCCGGACAGGCCGATGGATCATTTGAATCTGGATACATATTATGATTTGGAATTCGTGATAAATATGCTTTATGCAAAATCCAAAGACCCTGAAAGATTTCGCAATTATAGGGTTATTGCGCGTGATGAGTGGAAATCATTAGAAGGGCATGTAGAAAAATCCAATAATGCCTTTAAAAGACCGTCCCATTGGGGAGATGATATATTTAAGATAGAGGAACTTATTATTATTCACTATAGTAAGAATAAATTTCTTATGAATAAGGAGATTATTGAGCAATATCCTGATATTTTATTATATAGGATATTGGCAGATAGGAATTTTTCAGAATTGTCGGTTCCCAAGTCTCACGATGCACCTGAATCTGCTTCATATCCTTTGCGGAAGAAGCTTAAAGGATTTTATTGATATACTTTCTGCTTTACTTATCCTTCAAGTTTTTACACAAAAAGGTTTGCGCTATTATGCTTTTTTGACTCTTTACAACACCCGCCATTGATGTTATTATACCT
>JACRON010000093.1 GCA_016214425.1 Nitrospirota bacterium | reverse complement strand
AGGCCTTGCAATGGATGTGCCGAGGAGATATGCACCTTCATAAACAGCATTTGCGCGGAGCATGGGGAATATAAAATCCCTGACAAACTCCTCCTTAATGTCTTGTATGTATATCCTGCTCGCGCCTGTCTTTAATGCCTTTTTGCGCAGAGGCGCCAATTCCTCACCCTGGCCAAGGTCTGCTGCAAAGGCAATTACCTCGCAGTTGTAATTCTCCTTCAGCCATTTTATTGCAACAGAAGTATCAAGTCCGCCTGAATAGGCAAGGACTACTTTTTTTATATTCTTCTTATCCATTTATTAATATACCTCTCAGGAATCTTAACGGCAAAGTAAAAAGCTCCAGATGCAAGGCGGAGCGAGGCATCGCACCGCAGCATACCCCCTCCAACGCAGCAGATGGATTTTTTACGAAGCCGTCATCAACCTCACCATCACTGCCTTCTGTGTATGCAATCTGTTCTCTGCCTGATCAAATATTACAGAGTTTGTCCCTTCCAGCACATCCTCTGTTATCTCCTCTCCCCTGTGCGCTGGCAGACAGTGCATAACAAGCGCGTCAGGCTTTGCAACTTTTAATAATTTCTTATTCAATTGATAATCCTTAAATATCTTCAGCCTCTTTTTATGCTCCTTTTCCTGTCCCATGCTTGCCCAGACATCTGTGTATAATACATCTGCATCCATTGCAGCATTTTGCGGGTTGCTTAATATTTCTATCTTGCTTCCATGTTTATTTGCATCCTCTATTGCAGACTTTACTATCTTCTTATCAGGCTCATATCCCTTTGGACAGGCAAGGCTTATATCAATGCCTGTCTTTGCGCATATCTCTATAAGCGAATGGGCAACATTATTGCCATCGCCGATATATATCAGCTTTAATCCCTTAATGTTTCCCTTCTTTTCTTTGATGGTAAATACATCTGCCAATGCCTGGCAAGGGTGGTGCAAGTCTGTTAAGCCGTTTATCACAGGGATTGCAGAATGTTCTGCCCATTCCTCTACAATTTTATGCTCAAAGGTTCTGATAACTATTGCATCAATGTATCTTGACAGCACCTTTGCTGTATCAGCAATTGTTTCGCCCCTTCCTATCTGTAAATCAGAAACAGGCAGGGCTATTGCCTGTCCGCCAAGCTGATATACGCCAACTTCAAAGGAGACCCTTGTCCTTGTTGAAGGTTTTTCAAAAAACATGCCGAGCGTCCTGCCAATCAACGGGCAATCCATCTGCCTGTTCTTTTGTTTTTCTTTTAACTCAGCAGAAAGTGTTAGTATATCCTCTATTTCTTCTGTTGTTAAATCGTGTATTGTAAGAAGGTCGTTCATTTTTTTATCCTTTTTAATACTCCATAGAATATCTCCAGCATGGAGTCTATCTCCTCTTTAGTAACTATTAATGGCGGAAGGAATCGCAGTATCTTGTCCATTGTGCAATTTATAAGCAGGCCGTCCTTCAGGCACTCCATTACAATATCTTTGCCGTCTATTGTTAGCTCCATGCCGACTAAAAGGCCCTTGCCGCGAATCTCCTTTATAAATGAGTGCTCTTTTTTAAGTTCCTTTAATCCTTTAATAAGATAATCACCCATCCTGAGACAGTTGTCAAAAAGGATGCCGTCCTCCATTATTGTTTCTAATGCAGCATTTGCTGCTGAGCAGGCAAGGGGATTGCCTCCGAATGTTGTTGCGTGGCTTCCGGGTGTAAATGCCTCTGCAATGCTATCCTTTGCAAGCATGGCGCCTATTGCAACACCATTGCCCAGCGCCTTTGCTAAGGTCATTATATCAGGCTCAATATTATAATGCTCATAGGCAAAGAGCCTTCCTGTCCTTCCCATGCCAGTCTGAACCTCATCAAACACAAGGAGTATGCCTTCATCATTGCAGAGCCTGCGGAGTTTTTTCAGGTAATCATTATCAGGTATATTTACGCCGCCTTCTCCCTGAATCGGTTCAACCATCACAGCCGCAGTCTTTTTGTTTATTGCCTTTTTTACTGCGTCTATATTATTAAATGGCGCATACTTAAATCCCGGCAGAAGCGGTTCAAAGCCCTTCTGCACCTTCTCCTGTCCAGTTGCAGTAATGGTTGCCATTGTGCGTCCGTGAAAGGACTTTTCCATTGTGATTATCTCGTAGCGGTTTCCCTTTAGCTTTTCCTTAGCATATTTTCTGATAAGTTTTATTGCTGCCTCATTTGCCTCTGCGCCGCTGTTGCAGAAGAATACCTTACCAGCAAAGGAATTTTCAACGAGGAGCTTTGCCAGTTTTATCTGCGGTTCATTATGATAAAGATTTGATATATGCACAAGGCGCTGCGCCTGCTTCTGAAAGGCAACAGTTACCTTTGGATGGCAGTGGCCGAGGTTGCACACAGCAATGCCTGCTACAAAGTCAAGATACTCCCTGTTGTCTGAATCAAAGACCTTTGTCCCCCTTCCTTTAATAAACACAACAGGAAATCGGTTGTAGGTGTTCATAATATATTTCTTTGAGAATTCTAACAGCTCGTTAGTAAGCATGGAGGGAATTTATCATAATATTGCCAGAAAAACAAGGCTAACTTTTAAAGAGCCGCACTTTTGCTTAGATTAGGACGGCAAAGTAAAAAGCTCCAGATGCAAGGCGGAGCGAGGCATCGCACCGCAGCATACTTTTTTGTATGTGAGGATGCGAGGTCGAAGCGACAACGCAGCAGATGGACTTTTTACGAAGCCGTCAGCACCTTTTTCCATGCCTTGCGCAGGTCCCAGTTCATAGGCCCAAACACCCAGAGGCTCCTTCTCAGATTGCCGATTCTTTTTAAGATGGACGGATAGGAATAGAATCTGCTGTTCGCCCAGTCATGTCCCTCCT
>JACRON010000092.1 GCA_016214425.1 Nitrospirota bacterium | reverse complement strand
TTATATGGAAGCTCAAAATATTCTTTTAACCTCTTTTTCATATAGTTGGCATTTAAGATGGCATTCTCGCTGACTTCTCTTAGGCCCTTGGCGCCGAGCGTCCTAATATAAGCATAAGCCTTTACCATTACGCCAAAATTTCCATAAAAGCCTTGCACCTTTCCTATGCTATTTGGAATGTCATATTTGAGATAAAAGAGAGCATCCTTTTTTTCAATAACAGGCACGGGAAGAAAAGGCACAAGAGATTCTTTTACACCAACAGGCCCGGAACCTGGGCCGCCGCCGCCATGCGGTGTTGAGAATGTCTTATGAAGGTTAAAATGAACAACATCAAAGCCCATATCACCTGGCCTGCAGAGGCCAAGCATGGCATTAAGATTTGCTCCATCAAGATATAGGAGTATTCCGTGTTCCTTTAGAATCTTTGATATCTGGAGTATGTTCTTCTCAAAGAGGCCGAGTGTATTCGGATTGGTCAGCATAAAGGCAGCGCATTCTGCATCTGCCTTCTTTTTCAAATCCTCTAAATCCACTCTCCCCTCATTATCAGATTTTACCTCTACCACCTCATAACCTGAGAGAACAGCGCTGGCTGGATTTGTCCCATGTGCAGAATCAGGTATTATCACCTTTTTTCTCGGATTAGCCATTGCCTTGTGATATGCCTTTATCATCAGCATCCCTGTCAATTCTCCCTGCGCCCCTGCTGCCGGCTGTAGGGATACTTTTGATAGGCCTGAAATCTCAGCAAGGTATAGTTCTAACTCATACATCAATTGCAGTGCGCCTTGAGACATGGCCTCAGGCTGGAGCGGATGGATTTGTGTAAAGCCCGGGAGCTTTGCTGCATCCTCATTCACCTTTGGATTATATTTCATGGTGCAGGAGCCGAGGGGATAAAAATGAGAATCTATTGAGTAGTTTTCCTGCGATAAATGTGTAAAATGTCGGACAACCTCTATCTCACTCACCTCTGGAAGCTCAGGCATATCTTTTCTGAGATGCCTGCTCTCTATAAGTTTCTCTACAGGCTCAACAGGTACATCCATCTCTGGAAGGGAATATCCCTTCTTCCCTTCTGAACTATATTCAAAGATAAGCCTCTCAACCATTTTATCCTCCTTTCTTTGCCATCTCCGTCATTCTATTAATAAGCCTCTCTATCTCCTCCCGCGTCCTCTTTTCTGTTACACAGATAAGGAGATGTTCTTTAAGTTCTGGATAATAATTTCCAAGTTCTAATCCCCCAATAATCTTTTCTTTAAGGAGCCCTTTAAAAATCTTTTCAGCAGACACAGGTGTCTTAATAACAAACTCCTTGAAGAAAGAGGCGCCAAATGTAGAACTAAAACCTTTTATCTTACTAATCTCCCTCTTTGCGTAGTGCGCCTTCTGAAGGCAAAGCTCTGCAACCTTCCTTAATCCCTCTTTCCCTATAACAGATAAATAAACTGTTGCTGCCAAAGCGCACAAGGCTTGATTAGTGCATATATTGGAGGTTGCCCTCTCCCTCTTTATATGCTGCTCTCTGGTCTGGAGGGTAAGGCAGTATCCCCTTTTCCCCTGCCCATCCACTGTTGCGCCAACAAGCCTGCCCGGCATCTGCCTTACATGCTCCTTTCTTGCTGCAAAGAATCCTAAATATGGGCCGCCAAAGGAGAGGCTGTTGCCAAGGGCTTGCCCCTCACCAACCACGATATCAGCGCCTAATTCACCCGGTGATTTTAATATGCCCATAGAGATTGGGTCTACAGAGACAATAAAAAGCGCGCCAAATTTCTTAGCAATCGCGCTTATAGCAGAGAGGTCTTCAATGCAGCCAAAAAAATTTGGCTGCTGGATTATAACTGCAGCAGTATTATCTGATATGAATGAGGAGAGGGCATCAGCATCTGTAATGCCATCTTTACCTGTCTGCCCGACAGGCAGGAATGTAATCTCTTTTATGGGTATTCCAATTCCTTGCAGATATGTTTTCAGAACCATTCTGTAATTTGGATGAAGAGCCCTTGATACAAGAATCTCTTTTCTCTTTGTTATCCTCACGGCCATCATAGCTGCCTCTGCTGTTGCAGATGCGCCGTCATACATAGAGGCATTGGCAGCCTCCATTCCTGTAAGCTCGCATATCATGCTCTGGAATTCGTAAATAGATTGGAGCATTCCTTGGCTCGCCTCTGCCTGATAAGGCGTGTACGCAGTGTAAAACTCTGAGCGGGAGACCATGTGTTCCACCACGCTCGGAATATAATGGTCATATGCGCCTGCGCCGAGAAAAGAGGTATAGTGCAAAAGGTCAGCATTCTTTTCGCTTAAGCTAAGCATCTCCTTTTTTAATTCAATCTCAGATAAAGGAGAGGGAAGATTGAGTTCCTTTTTAAGCCTTATTTCCTCAGGTATGTCAGTCAGAAGCTTTTCTATATTATCAACACCTATGGCGCTGAGCATTTCTCTCTTGTCCTTCTCTGTATTCGGCACATAAGCCATATTATTATCCCTTTCTATAAAAAGGCAAAGAGACCACCTTTGCCAGAACAGCCTTTCCCCTTATCTCTACTGCTATTTCATCACCTATCTTATCATATCCTACACTAACATAGCCAAGGCCAATCCCCTTTTTTAATGTAGGCGACATATTACCGCTGGTTACAGCGCCGATTTCAATGCCTTTTGCTAACATTTTGCAGCCCTGTCGCGGTATGCCTTTATCTATCAATTCAAAGCCAATCAATCTCATTTTTATGCCATTCTGTCTTTGTGCGATTAATGCATCTCTGCCAATGAAATTCTCTTTTTCAAATGAAATAAAACGCTCCATCCCTGCTTCTAAGGGGGTTATCTTTTGAGCAATGTCATTACCATACAAAAGATATCCCATCTCAAGCCTTAAGGTGTCCCTTGCGCCAATGCCAGCGGGTTTCAGGCCAGATGCAGCGCCTGTCGCAATTAATCTGTCCCAGACAGATTCAGCTATAGAAGCAGGAGGATAAATCTCAAAACCGTCTTCGCCAGTGTAGCCAGTTCTTGAAACTAAAAGAGTTATACCATCAAAATTTATCTCTGCAAAAGCAAATCTCTTTATCTCTGATAGGTTCGTGGAGGTAAGTTTTTGTAGAATCTTCTGTGCCTCTTGCCCCTGTAAAGCTATCTGGGCAGTAGCATCAGTTATATCCCTTATCTCTACATTATAATTAGATGAATGATTCTTAAGCCATACGATAACCTTCTCCCTGTTTATCGCATTGGCACAAAGGAGGATTGAGCCATCAGGTTTTTTATATAATAGTAGGTCATCAATAATCCCGCCATTTTCATCACAAAGAAGCGTATATTGGCTGTAGCCTTGTTTTAGTTTTTCTAAATCTGTAGTGATAAGTTTGTTGATGAAAGGTATTGCGTCCTCGTC
>JACRON010000091.1 GCA_016214425.1 Nitrospirota bacterium | reverse complement strand
GTATTGTATCGTCCTCAGCGAGAATCATTGCCCGCTCTATTACATTCTTTAATTCCCTTATATTGCCAGGCCACGGGTATGATAAAAGTAGAGATTCTACCTCCTTTGATAATCCGCTTACCCTCTTCTTAAATTCTCTGTTAAACTGATTTATAAACATAGAAGTTAAAAAAGGGATGTCCTCTCTCCTCTCCCGCAAAGGCGGCACATATATGGGCATCACATTTAGCCTATAGAAGAGGTCTTCCCTGAAATCCCCCTTTTTCACCTCAGAGACAATGTCCTTATTTGTTGATGCAATTATACGAACATCGCAGTTTAAATCGGTTGTTCCGCCAATCCTTCTGTAGCTCTGCGCCTCTATTATGCGCAGCAGCTTCGGTTGAAGATTTATATTCATCTCGCCGATTTCGTCGAGCAGGATAGTCCCTCCGTTTGCAAGCTCAAAGAGCCCCTTCTTAGAATTTCTTGCATCTGTGAATGCGCCCTTTTCATAGCCAAAAAGCTCTGCCTCAAGCATTGTGTCTGGTATTGCTGCGCAGTTCACTTTTATGAATGGCCCTGAAGCACGGCTGCTTTTATAATGAATGAGATTTGCAATCATCTCCTTGCCGACTCCGCTCTCTCCATAAATAAGGACAGATGTCCTCGGCGTCTGGCTCACCTTTTCTACAAGACTTACAACATCCTTCATCATGCTGCTCTCTGCAACAATCCTGCTGAGATTCATGTCATCCTTCTGCTGAAGACGAATATGCTCAACCTGCTCCTTTAATCTTTGATGTTCAAGAGCCTTGTTTATATTAATAATCATCTCATCCAGTTCAAAGGGCTTTAATATATAATCGTATGCACCCTTCTTCATTGCAGCAACTGAAGTCTTTATGTCGCCGTGTGCAGTCATTATTATTACAGGAAGATTAATATCTGTCTTTTTTATTTCAGACAATATCTCAATGCCGCTTGCATCAGGAAGCTGAAGGTCTAAGAGGACAAGGTCTATAACATAATTTTTTATTATGGAGACTGCTGCCTTGCCCTTTTCTGCGCTCATAACATGAAAACCCTTTGCCACAAGGCCCTGCGTCAAAGAAAATCTCAGCGTCTCTTCATCCTCTGCTATTAGTATTGTATTGCCCATTATCTCCTCAGTGATTTGAGGAGGCAGGGAGCATAAGAATAACGGCGGTCCCTTTACCCTCCTCGCTCATTATATCAATCTCTCCATTGTTCTTCAGCATAAGCTGCTTGCATATTGAAAGCCCCAGACCTGTCCCCTCCTTTTTCGTTGAGAAAAAGGGGGTGAATATCCTCTCTAAATTCTCCTTTGATATGCCTATTCCTGTATCTTTTATCTCCACATACACAACAGGTTCCTTGCCGTCTTTTGTCCCTCTGATCCTGCTCTCACCAAGCCCTGTGACCTCTTCTTCGTATACAACATTTGTATCTGTCTTAACACTAATCACACCGCCGTCATGCATTGCCTGAATCGCATTTAAAAAGATATTCATCAATACCTGTTCAATCTGATTCTCATCAGCAAATACCTGAGGCACTCTCTTGGAAAAATCCTTCTTAAAAGAGGCCCTGTTGTTTTTAAACTGATGCGCCAGCAGAAGATAGACGCCGTCAATTATCATCTCAATATCATAGTTGGCAGAATGGGGTTCAGAAGGCTTTGCAAAATTAAAGAACTTTTTTAATAGATTATCTATCCTGTCTATCTCCTTTGCAATCCGCACGGTAAGCTGATAGCGCGGGTCATCTGCATTCATCCCCTCCTCCAATACCTGAGCAGAGGTCTTTATGCCAGCAAGGGGGTTTCTTATCTCATGCGCCAGACCTGCTGTTATCTGGCTTAAGATGGTAAGCCTGTCTATCTGCCGCATGTAATTCTCCATCTTTTTAATCTCTGTAAGGTCGCGGAAGGTTATGATGGACGCAGAGGATTCTGTCTTGCTGTCATAAAAGGATGTAACAGTAAAACCTATTGGAATAACCCTCTTGTCCTTTGTAACAAAATCAAGCTCATTCCTCGGCATAGTCTTATCCTTTATAGTAAGAAAGTCGCTGATGGTAAAATGCCTCTTACCATGAACAGGAAAAAGTGCCGTAAGGTCTTTGCCAATAAGGAAGCGCTTGCTGTATCCAAGTGTCTTTTCCGCTGCATCATTTAAATATATAATCTTGCTTTCATCAGTTATAATCACGCAGGTATTCATATTCTGTATGATGTGCTTGTAATTCAGCCTTTCCTGAATCTTTTTCAGTTTTTTGGGATCTTTGGATTTTGACATTTGGGCTTTAGCTTGCAAGGCATAAACCGTTCTAATTTATGCCAAGGTTAAACCTCCAGACTCATAACAAGGTCAAGCAGGTTGTTCAGGATTAAAGAGGCGTCATTTCTGCGTCTCGGATCACTGGCTATAATTGGAACCCTCTCATTCAATCTCAGACCCTGTCTGACCTTATCTATTGACAGGAACTCTGCATCGTCCTGTGATGTATTATCTGCTTTGATGAGCGCTACAACAAAGGGGACATTATAATGGGATGTAAAAGACGAAAGCAGATACCTTGCAAAACCAAGCGTCTTTGGTTTTCTGCTGTCAATGAAAAGGATATAGCCGAGCATCTCCCTTGATATTGAGGCAAGAAGCGTATATATCTCATCCTCTACAGATGCGCCGTCTTCAATTGAGATGCTGTAGAGAAGGAGTTCCGTATCCCTTAATCTCACCCTGCCGAATTCAAGGGGATAGGAATCGGATGCTAATTGCGCCTTGCTGAGGATAACAGAGCCGCCTGTGAGCGTATTTATCAATTCTGTGTTTCCGCTTCCTGCTGCGCCTATCAGTATTATCTTGCTCCTCTCCTTTTTTAATCTCTCCCATTCATCTATCCTCCGCATCCCCTCCATCAATATCTCCTGATTATTAATGGATACATTTCTTATAACAGCGCCTTCATAAGGCTCAAGTATAAAACTCCCGTCCCTCCATGTAAGGAATGTATAGATGGCTGCCTCGCCTTCCAAGTCATCCAATTCTGCCCTGATAATCTGGCCCTTTTCAAAAAATATGCAGCCGCTCTTGCCGCCATCTAAAAGTTTTAAATTCCCTCCCTTATTCTCCATCTCCATAATCTGTATCAGACCAACAAGGCTCAGCTCAGATAATTTGCCTGAGAGCGCCTTTTCGCGGGGTATGTCCCTTTTTCTTTTTAAGGCAATATTTACACGGAGCAGGATATCTTCTAAAGATATTGGCTTAACAGAATAGTCGCACTGCGAGATTGAAAGGCAGTCTAAAAGCTCGGGTTCCTGATTGCCGTCTGCCAAGAGAAGCAGGGGAAGATTATGAAGATAAGGCTCTTTCTTTAACGCCTTAATAAACTCTGAGATCTCTTTATTTACATCAAGGATTATAATATCAGGGTTGTGGAGGGCGCATAAACCCGCTGCCTCTTTTATATTATGCGCTGCAAGGAGGTCAAAACCGCTCGCCTTAAAAAGTGCGGTTAATTTTATAGCAGTGGACTTGTCTTTTTCTATGAGAAGTATCTTTGAGCCGTTCATTGATATAACCTACATCTTTTATTCCTCTTCACCTTTTAATAACCCCTTAAAAAGAACTGAAAATCCCCATATCCCTAATAAAGAAAGTATACCAAAAGATTGCAAATTTGACAAATAAATAGAAATCAAAAACACAGAAAATATATAAACTTGACTGATATTTAGGGTAATAGTAAAATGATGGCGTCTGAGTATAAAAATTTAATAAAATGACAGAGATTAAAATAAACAAACTCATCAGGTCTAAAAGAAGGACCATTGCCCTTGAAATAGCACAGGATGCGAGCCTGATTGTCCGAGCTCCTTATCGCACACCTTTGGATTTTATTGAAAAGATTGTATTTAAAAAGCGTTTTTGGATTAAGGAAAAACAGGAATTTGTCAGGGATAGATATACAAAAATAGCACCTAAGGAATTTATAAGCGGAGAGTGTTTTTTATATCTTGGAGATATGTATAAATTAGAGATTGTTGATCCGTTGCATACACCCATAGTATTTAATAAAGGCTTTCACATTTCACGCAAGAATCTTAATACTGCCAAAGAGATATTAATTGCATGGTACAAAGAGCAGGCATATCAAAAGATATCAGAAAGGGCAATATGGCATTCTTCATTGTCTGGTTTGAAATACAATAAAATAAGAATTTCAAATGCCCAAAGGCGATGGGGCTCTTGCAGCGCTAAGGGAAATTTAAATTTTAGCTGGCGTCTGATAATGGCGCCGCTGAATGTTATTAATTATGTGGTTGTCCATGAATTGGCGCATCTTGAAGAAAATAATCATTCAAAGAGATTTTGGAACAAGGTTAAGATAATGATGCCTGATTATAAGCAGTATAAAAACTGGCTGAAAGAGAACAGGCATTTGTTAAATATATAAGCAAGGGCAACTTCTATATTTCCTTGACTTAATCCCCCTTTCTGTTTTTGTTTATACAAAATAAATCTTTGCATTCTGCCAATCTTGTGTTATTATAGTCTTAATTCTGGTCAACTAAAATGGAGGTCTATTGAAATGAAAACATTATCATTATCAGAGGCAAAGATGAAGTTAAGCGGACTTATAGAGATAGTCAGCAAAACAGACGAGGAGGTTGTAATAACAAAGAACGGCTCTCCTGCTGCTGTTTTAATAAGCCCTGATGAGTTTGAGAGCCTGAAGGAGACTATTTTTGTCCGCTCTGATTCATCATTAATAAATGAGATTAAAAAAGGATTGAAGGCATTAAAAAGCAGAAAAACACGCCTTTATACGCTTGAGGAATTATTTTCAGAATAACCCTCTGGTATGAAACAATCAACATATAAACTCAAAGTCATATATGAAGAAACATTTCGGATACTGTCACATAAGGAAAATATTGATTAGCTTGCCATTAATATGCTTTCATGAGGCCTTAGGATTTTTTTAAGGTACTGCCCTGTATATGAGTGTTCCATTTCAATTATTGCCTCTGGTGTCCCTTCTGCTATAATTTCTCCGCCATTGTCTCCGCCTTCTGGGCCTAAGTCAATAATATGGTCTGCTGTTTTCAGCACATCCATATTGTGCTCAATTACAACAACAGTATTTCCCATATCAGCAAGCCTGTTTAACACCTCAAGCAATTTATGAATATCAGCAAAATGCAGACCAGTAGTAGGCTCATCAAGGATATAGAGCGTCCTTCCAGTAGCCCTCTTAGATAATTCTTTTGACAGCTTCACACGCTGTGCCTCGCCGCCTGAAAGTGTTGTTGCAGACTGGCCAAGTTTTATGTAGCCGAGGCCAACATCATTCAATGTTTCAAGCTTTGTTTTTATATGCGGGATATTCTCAAAGAATTCCATTGCCTCACTTACTGTCATGTCAAGGATATCTGAAATATTCTTTCCTTTGTATCTTATATCCAGTGTCTCGCGGTTGTATCTCTTTCCCTTGCACACCTCGCAAGTAACATACACATCAGGCAGGAAGTGCATCTCTATTTTTATAAGACCGTCGCCCTGACACGCCTCGCACCTGCCACCTTTTACATTAAAACTGTATCTGCCGGGCTTGTATCCTCTCATCCTTGATTCTGGCAGTTGCGAAAAGAGATCACGGATGAATGTAAAAAGCCCTGTGTAAGTAGCTGGGTTTGAGCGCGGAGTCCTGCCGATTGGAGACTGGTCAATGTTTATCACCTTGTCAATGGCAGATAGCCCTTTAATCTCCTTGCAGAGTCCTGCCTTTTCTCTTGAGTTGTATAATCTCTGCGCAAGATTTTTATAAAGTATCTCTAAGATAAGCGTGCTCTTTCCAGAGCCAGACACGCCTGTAATGCATGTAAGAATGCTTAGCGGAATTTTTACATCTATGTTTTTAAGATTATTTTCCCTTGCGCCTGCAATCGTGATAAAGCCGTTGGCCTTTCTCCTCTGAGCAGGGACAGGTATAACAAGCCTGCCTGAAAGATACCTTCCTGTGAGTGAATTTTCATTCTCCATTATCTCATCCGGCTTTCCCTCTGCAATAATCTCACCGCCCTCAGCGCCTGCGCCTGGCCCCATATCAATTACATAATCTGCATTCCTTATTGTCTCCTCATCATGCTCAACAACAAGGACGCTATTCCCCAAGTCGCGCATCTTCTTTAATGTATTTAACAGCCTTACATTATCCCTCTGATGAAGCCCAACGCTCGGCTCATCAAGGATATACAAAACGCCGACAAGGCTTGAGCCAATCTGTGTTGCAAGCCTTATCCTCTGCCCCTCGCCGCCTGAGAGCGTTGATGCAGTCCTGTCAAGTGTAAGATAGTCAAGGCCAACATTGACCAAAAAACCAAGCCTCTCTCTAATCTCTTTTAAGATCCTCTGGGCAATGATGGCCTCTTTTTCAGTCAGGGAAAGGCTTGAAAAGAACCTTAACGCCTCTTTAATAGAAAGTCTTGTTGCATCTATAATAGACTTTTCATTAATCTTTATTGCAAGACTTTCTGGCTTAAGCCTTGCGCCTTTACAAACAGGGCATGGGTGCATTGACATGTATCTTTCTATCTCTTCCCTTATATAACTTGAGTCTGTCTCTTTATATCTCCGTTTGAGGTTTTCTATTACCCCCTCAAAGACCTTGTAATAGTATTCCCTCTTGCCGTCATTATCGTATGAAAATTTTATCTCCTCATCTGCAGAGCCATAGAGTATTATCTTTTGATGCTGTGGAGAAAGGTCTTTAAAAGGCGTTCGCAGGTCAAAGCCATAGTGTTTTGATAGAGACTCAAGCATCTGATAATAGTACACAGAAGAGCGCCTCTCCCAAGGCCTTATTGCGCCTTCTCTTATAGATAGATTCTTGTTCGGCACAACCAAGTCCTCGTCTATTTCAATCAAAGAACCAATGCCTGCGCATTCAGGGCATGCGCCGTAAGGGCTGTTAAATGAAAAAATCCTCGGTGCAATCTCAGGGTAGCTTACACCGCAGTCAATACACGCAAGTTTTTCGCTGAATAAAGTATCGCCATTATCAGTTGATGCTATTGCAATCCCCTCTGCCATCTTTAAGGCTGTTTCAATAGAATCAGCAAGCCTCCTCTCAATAGCGGGTTTGATGATAATCCTGTCAACAACAACCTCAATGGTGTGTTTTTTATTCTTGTCAATCTTTATGTTTTCTGCCTCAGAAAGTTCATATATCTTTCCATCTATTCGCACCCTTACAAAGCCTTCCTTTTTAAGCTGATTAAGCTCCTTTTTATATTCTCCCTTTCTTCCGCGAATGATTGGCGCCAATATCTGAAGCTTTGTCCCTTCAGAAAATGCCATTATGGCATCTACCATCTGCGAGACTGTCTGGGCAGTAATCTCCTTTCCGCATTTATAGCAATAGGGCCTTCCTGCCCTTGCAAATAGGACGCGTACATACCTTCTCTGTCCTTCTGCATAGATTGTATCAAAGGCAAGGGAGGACTTGCCAGAGCCGCTGAGGCCTGTAATAACAACAAGCCTGTCCCTTGGAATTTCTATATTAATATTTTTTAGATTGTGCTCCCTGGCGCCCTTTATGATTAGTTTTTTCTCTTCCATAAAAAATCCTTTAAATATCGTCTTTAATTCCCCCTTTCATTAACTTATCCATAGCCTGCTTTCTTTGTCCTCAACAATCTCCCCTATCTCTGAGACAGCAAGGCAACCTGCCTTTGAAAGGAGGGCAATAAGTTTTTCCTTTTTCTCCTTTGGGCATGAAATCAAAAGCCCGCCTGAGGTCTGGGCATCGGCAATGACATATTTAGC
This sequence comes from Nitrospirota bacterium, assembly GCA_016214425.1. Lineage (GTDB taxonomy): Bacteria > Nitrospirota > CAKKRA01 > 9FT-COMBO-42-15 > 9FT-COMBO-42-15 > 9FT-COMBO-42-15. Next base: position 996 of record JACRON010000091.1, on the reverse strand, counting down.
CTCTTTGGATACAGAATCTCCCCACACAACCTTTCCTTCAACATAGTCAAGATTGTTCTTTGTGCCGCCCGGAATATGCCCCTTTTTTGCATAATTCCATACACCATTTATTGTCGGTATGGAAGAAAGACTGAGTTTTGCGCCAACACCGCTTGCCTTCAACATGCCGTAGAGATGGCCGAGGAGGCCAAAGCCTGTAATATCTGTTGCTGCCTTAATGCCTGCCTCCACCATGGCCTCTGATGCACCCTTATTCAAAAAGGACATTACATCTATTGCCTCTTTTATATCCTCGTCAGCGGCATCATCTGACTTAATTGCCCTTGAAATAATCCCTGTGCCGAGGGGTTTTGTAAGTATCAGGATATCACCTGCCTGAGCCTTATCATTACGAACAACCTTATCAAGCTCAACAACTCCAGTAACAGTAAGGCCATATTTTGGTTCAGGGTCATCTATGCTGTGGCCGCCGATAATCTCTATACCAGCTTCTTTAGCCTTATCTATACCGCCTTTTACAATCTCTTCTAAAATCGATGCTGAAATTGTCTTAATAGGAAAGGCAATTATGCTTAATGCGAAAAGCGGCCTGCCGCCCATGGCATATATATCGCTTATTGAATTTGCAGCAGAAATCTGGCCATAGCAATATGGGTCATCTACAATAGGTGTAAAGAAATCTATTGTCTGAACAATAGCCCTTTTATCATCTATTTTATATACAGCAGCGTCATCAGCAGTTGCAGTGCCAATGATTACATTTGGGTCTTGCGCCTCCGGTATATTTGCAAGGACAACAGCTAAGTCTTTTCTTGTCATCTTGCACCCGCACCCGCTGCCGTGGCTTAGTGATGTAAGTTTGATTTTTTTCATACTGTGATCTTCGCCCCCTCACCCTAACCCTCTCCCCTTGCCCTTGACAGGTGGTACGTCTGTCAAGGGCAAGGGGAGAGGGAAAAACATCTCTGCAACAAGGGGTTACAACCCCTTGTTATC
>JACRON010000090.1 GCA_016214425.1 Nitrospirota bacterium | reverse complement strand
GCAGCAGCATTATCATCAGGAACAGGCCTGATGATACTCATTCTTCTTGGGACATTTAAATTCACAAACAGGCCGTTAGATAATAGGCTGATATTAGGCCTTGCAAAACTTTTAGCAGGTTTTATCCTTATTGTCCTCTATTTTATCTTTATTGAAAACCTTACACGATTATATGCATTTGGCCTGCGTGAGGCAGAGCATTATTACCTCTTTGAGGGATTCCACAGCAAGGTATTCTGGATCGGCCTTATACTAATAGGTTCAATCATCCCTGCAGCAATACTCTTTTTCCCAAAGACTAATAAGTCTATACCATGGATTGCCTTTGCATCATTATTGGTTGTTATAGGCGTCCTTTCAGAGAGATATGTAATAGTAATCCCTGCTCAGACCTATCCTTTGCACCAGTTCCCGGGCAAGGAGGCAAGCAGCGTATTTTTGGACGGCGCTTACGCAAACTACTTTATCAGCCTTGCAGAGGCAGCGCAGGGTGTGGGTATTGTTGCTATTATTGGCATAATGTTTATGCTCGGCTTGAAATTATTAGAGCTGCTTCCTACAGAGGCAGTGATGCATGATACAGAGAAGAAGGGTACATAATGGACGCATTAACAATACTTGTTACCATAGTTTTTACAATCTTTTCATACGGCGCAGCGGGCATCTTTATATACGGCTTTCTCCTCGCCATTCAAGATTTCAACAACACCTGCGCCAACAACAGGCATGGGCGCTGCCTTAAGGGTTGCAGGCGAGGCGCTGTTCTTCAGCAGTCTTTTTAAAGGCAATAAATGGACATGGATTGGAGGCTATGCCTTTCATGCAGCGTTTTTGGTTGTAATCTTAAGGCACCTTAGATACTTCCTTAATCCCATTCCAGAGCCTATAGCATTGATTCAGCCTCTCGGCATATATGCAGGGCTTGTTCTGCCAGCAACAGCAGCATATCTGTTTATAAGAAGGCTTATTGTTGACAGGACAAGATACATCTCCTCTATTGTGGAGGACTATGTTCTTCTCCTTCTAATAATATCAATTGCATTAAGCGGACTGCTTTTAAAATTTGTTACAAGGCCTGACCTGATAAATATAAAGGCATACATGCTAAGCCTGATGCTGTTCAGGCCGACAACTATACCATTAGACCCAATCTTTCTCATACATCTTTCTCTTGTCTTAATCCTGCTCATCTATTTTCCATACAGCAAGCTTATGCATGCAGGCGGCATATTCTTCAGCCCAACAAGGAATCAGGCAGACAATCCAAGAGAGAAGAGGCTTATTGCTCCGTGGGCTGAAATAAAGGAGAAGCAGTAATGGCAGATATCCAGATACCAGAGATAAAAGAGCGTATAGAGATACCAAATATAAAGACAGGCGCCACAGCAGACTACAAGTGCTATCCTGCAAGCGAAGCGCACATGACGAAGCTCGGCTTTCCTTCAAAGCTTGTAGACAACTGGAAAGAGAAATTAATAGAAAAGATGGCAGAGCTTTTAAAGAAATATCGTTCGCTTCAAGTATATCTTGATATCTGCGTTAAGTGCGGCTCATGCACAGACAAATGCCATTATTATCTCGGCACAGCAGACCCGAACAACATGCCTGTCGCAAGACAGGAATTAATGAGAAAGATATACAGGAAATACTTTACACCAACAGGAAAACTGCTCGGCAAGTTGGTAAATGCAGAGGAGCTTACAGAGGATACATTAAAGGAGTGGTACACCTATTTCCATCAATGCTCACAATGCAGGAGATGCTCTGTGTTCTGCCCTTATGGCATAGATACAGCAGAGATATCAATGGCTGCAAGGGAGCTGATGGATGCCATTGGCATGGGGCAGAAATATTCCAATGAGATTATAGCAAAGGTTGAGGAGACAGGAAACAATCTTGGAATCCCGGGCCCTGCTTTAAGAAGCACACTGGACTTCCTTGAAGAGGATGTTAAAGATACTACAGGCGTTGATGTGAAATTCCCAATGGATGTTGTTGGCGCAGAGGTTCTGCTTATCGCGCCTTCAGCAGACTTCTTCAGCACACCCCATGTTGAATCCTTAGTCGGCTATGCAAAGGTATTTCATCAGGCAGGCATAAGCTGGACAGTCAGCTCATATGCCTCTGAGTTCGCAAATTTTGGCATATTCATTGGCAATTATTCACACATGCAGAAAATAGCAAGCAGGATAAGGGAGCAGGCATTGGCTTTAAAGGTAAAGAGGATTGTTGTGGGCGAATGCGGACATGCCTGGAGGGTAGGCTACAGCTTCTGGAACACGCTTATAGGTCCATTTGATTTCTTAGACCCAAAATATCCAGCGCCCCAGCACATCTGCGAGCTTTCTTATGATTTGATAAATCGTGGGGCATTAAAATTAGACAAATCAGCAAATGATGAATTTACTGTTACCTTCCATGACTCATGCAATGTTGCAAGGGCGTCAAGGATGGGTAAAAAGCCTGGCGGCCAGTTTGAGATACCGAGGGCGCTCATCAAAGCAACCTGCAACAAGTTTGTTGACATGGCAGAGCACACCATTAAAGAGAGGACCTTCTGCTGCGGAGGCGGAGGCGGACTTTTGACAGACGAGCTAATGGAACTCCGTGTCAAAGGAGCAATGCCCCGTGTTCAGGCATTAAAAGAGGTAATAGACAGCCACAATGTAAATTTTCTTGCCTTAATCTGCGCCATCTGCAAGGCGCAATTCTCTAAGGTCCTACCTTATTACAAGATGCCAATGGAGATGGTCGGCGGCGTTCACCAGCTCATCTCAAAGGCAATCGTGCTTGGGGCAAAAGAGTAGAAGGTGTAGAAGCTATTTCACCATCCGTATTTTTTCTTGACAAAACAAATGGTAGAAAATAAGATGAAGCTGTAACTGCAATACTAAAAGGCGCTGCGGCAAGCCGCAGCGCCGTTATATGAAATGTGGTGCGTGTAAAAAGGCAAAGGATAATAATGTTCGATAGAATCTTGAAAGTAATGAGAGATAAAATTCGCAAGCGTCAATATATTATGACGATTCATGCTGAAGAAGAAATGGACAACGAGTGTTTGACCATATATGACATAGAGCGTTGTATTCTGACAGGTAAAATTACTGAGCGGCAAAAAGACAGGATAACTGCAGAATGGAAATATCGTATTAATGGAAAAACTATTGCTGGTGGTGAAGTTGAAGTTATTACAAAAATAAGTCCAACAGGTAAACTTGTTATTATTACAGTATATGTGCCATAATATGTCTATGAGAGGAGGAGAAGATATGATATGTGAAATTTGCGGAAAAGAAGGCGCGCGTATCCGCAGGGTTGCCAGAACTTATGGCAGGGGCAAAGACATTTTAGTCATAGAAAATGTTCCTATTGTGGCTTGCCCTCACTGTGGAGAGAGTTATCTTGAAGCGGAAACACTTCATGAAATTGAGCGTATTAAGCTTCACAAAAGAGGTTTTGCTGTAAAGCGCTCTATTCCTGTTGCTAATTTTGCATAATTAAGAAAAGACAGTACCCACTTAACATAACAACAGGCCTTAAGACGCTTCAATTAATTTGGATAAAGATTTAAGGTTGCTCCATGCCCCTCCCTTATTATTGAGATTAAAATGGAATGCGTCGGGCAACATGTTGCAAAACCATTAACAAGCGGTCATCGGCTTTGCATCTGACAGATTATCAGAGATGCAATGCTCTAAGGATGATACCAATAAATGAAACAGCAAGACCTTGAATCAATACGGCTTTTAGTTAATAAAATACCGCTTGACGACTTTTGCGGGCTAACACCCAATGAAGTTCATAGCCTGCTCTACGACACCTTTGGCGATAATTCACCGCTAAAAATTAAAGGGGATATTTCCAACCAGACATTTAACAACATCCCCTTTTTTCGGCTGACAGAAGAATTTTTAAAAATAATTCAGCGCGACCGTTTTATTAAATTGACACCGCTTGGAGCGTTACCCAAAAAGATCCTTCACGAGCTTTATAATCACCGAAGAAAATAAAATGAAGTTGCAACTGCAATACTTAAAGGCGCTTCGGCGAGCCGCAGCACCGTTGTGCGCAATCTTGGCTGAGATATATTATTTATGCGGCGCATCCAAGCGCCATTTTAGATAGCGGGATGACAATATGTATAATGAGATTATTCCTGGAAACTGGGCTACTCAATATATTGATGCTTATTGGGTTCAATTCAATAAGCAATCAGAAAGAGTAAATGTAACAATATTACCCGATGGTTGTACAGATATAGTATTGTCATTTAATAATAAATGTGAAAAAATGGTAGTTGGATGTATGACAAAACCGAATGAGGTGTATATAGAACCCTTTGGGTTAATGTTTGGAATTCGTTTTAAAACCGGTTGTGCTGCGCCTTTTCTAAATATTCCAATGAAAGAACTAACAGATAAAAAATATTCACTGATGGAGATAAGAGATTTTGATATTAATATCATTACCCCAAGTACTATTCTATATAAAAGAAATCTAATTCCTGATATGCTGGAGAGAAATTTAAAAAAAATATTTTTAGAAAAGAAATTTGATAAAACTGTTTGTTTAACAGTCAATTTGATAGAACAATATCAAGGTTTAAAATCAATTGATGATATTGCAAATAATGTAGGCGTTTCAAAGCGTCATCTTGAACGTAAATTCTTAGATTTTGTTGGAATGTCACCAAAACTATACTCAAGAATTGTCCGTTTTCGATATACAAATAAAATGCTCAAAACAAAAAAAATGATTCTCTTATTTCTATAGCTTTAGATGCGGGTTATTATGATCAAGCTCATTTTTGCAGAGAATATAAAGAGTTTTCAGGGACAACTCCATCAAGAAAAATAGATATGTCGCATTTTTACAATACTACTGCTGATTTATAGGTTATATTTATATAAATTCTTTAATTTAGAGGTTTATTATGTTGATAAAATTGACAACTAACATGATGGTAGATGATGTACAAAAAACATTAAAATTTTATAAAGAAAGCTTAAATTTTGATTTTGTGATGGGAGTTCCGCAGGATAAAAATGAGGTAATTGTAGAAAATGATTTTAAAAGAAAATTAGTATATGCTTTTGTTAAGCATGGTTCTATTGAAATTATGTTTCAGGCAAAAGAAAGCCTGTCGAATGATATTTCCTATTTTAAAAATAAGTCAATAGGAGCCTCTATCTCTTTTTATTTTGAAGTAGATGATGTTAATAGTACTTATGAAAAACTAAAAAACAAAGTAAAAATAGTAAAAGACATTTTCACAACCTGGTACGGAATGCGTGAGTTTTATATTAGTGATTGTAATGGTTATATTTTAGGTTTTGCCAAACAGGAGCAATGAAAAATGGATCAAAGTGTAAAACAATTCTTGGATGATTTAGAAGCATTCATGCCTGAAAAAGCGAAAATTATTATAGCATTACGAAAAATAGTTTTGCAGGTAATACCAGAAGCTACAGAAGTTATGATGTACGGTGGAATAGTATATAAAACCAATAGGCTTTTATGTGGTTTGTTTGCCAGAAAGAATCATATAACGGTTGAATTTGAAAAAGAGCGGGAAATTGATGATCCATATCTAATCTTAGAAGGAAAAGGAAAAGAAAGGCGACATATTAAAATATCAACCTATGAGGATATTAAAGAAAAAAAGATAAGATATTATATTGATAAATCTTGTCATCTTTAAGGGTTTGCCCTACAAGGACGTCCATGTCCTTGTAGGGATTGACTTGATTTAATCAGCCAAGACTGTGCACAACACGATATATGACTCCGTTCGGAGTAACTTACTTCGCCCTATGGGGACGTTCTACTTCCGTGGGTACGCTCCAGCAAAATGTCTCATATATCGGAAACAACAAGCAATCATCGGCTTTGCCCCTGTCTGCCTCTACCTGTCGGAAGACAGGGAATAGGCAGGTCTGACAGCTTGTCGGGCTGGCGGCTTGCCGAGGAAAGAGGCCGCTGTCTTAAAATGGCTTGAGAATACCCCTCGTGCATTGGTGCTTGAGGCATTGCGGATGGCAATAGATGAAAAGAGGAAGGTGATTTTGAAAACAGAAAAACAGGCAGTTCCCCAGCCTCCAGCCCCCAGAAATTCTAAACAGGGCTGGCGAAATTCTTAACACCCTCACCCAATTAAACCTCAGGCCAGTGATTAATGCAACAGGCGTGATTGTTCATACAAATCTTGGCAGGTCTATCTTGTCTGAGTAGGTCGCAAAAGGGGGTCACCCATTTATCCTCTCTTTATCCTTCTTTATCCTTAACTACTTCTCATGCTGGGGACATTCTTCTTTGCCGCATGAACTTAAAGAGGGTTACATGGGTGCATATTATTGTTGTTCTCACATCGCTGTGGACGAGCAATTCCTTAATTGTGCGGATATTATAGTTCGCATGGAGGAGATGCGTAGTGCCAATTAGATTAGCGCGATTTTGGGGTCAGGGGTCTTTATTCCTGATGCTATCCGTTTCAAATGCAGGACTCAAACGGAAACAGGGGGCAGTCCGTCCTGACAACTCTGCCATCAGATCTTTTACTGAAAGAATCCTGTCAATCCTGTATGCGTTTGTTCCAACACTATAGATAGGCTCTTCCTTATCAGGATTGTAGCCCGCAGAACTCAGCATCCCGTTGCATATACAGAAATGGTGCTCGTTGCTCTCTTTTGCAGGACATATGCTGAAATTGCCTTCTTTGTCCTTCATAAGCACATAACCTTTATCGCATTTGGGCTTTCTCAACTTCTGCAGGGCAGAGACATACATGGGCGACTGCTTTATGATCCTAAACGGCAAGCCGCATGGAGAGCCCGGATCGTAGGCAGCAATAATATCCTCTTCCGTGGCATTTACAACCGCCTGTTTAAATTTGACAGTAGCGCTGCTCTCCTCAGTAGCGAGGAATCGGGTTCCCATCTGCACACCATCAGCCCCCATTTTCAGGAATCTGATGATGTCTTCATGCGTATAAATGCCTCCTGCAACAATGACTGGAAAATCACCGTATTTTTGAGCCATATCCTTGACAGGCGGGAGCAGGTTCTCAAGCCGGTTTTCATCACTGTCAATCTGATCAAACTTGAATCCGATATGTCCTCCTGCGAGCGGGCCTTCCAGCACAACAGCATCAGGCCTATAGCCTATCCTTTCCCATTTCTTACATATTATTTCGAGAGCTCTTGCAGATGACACGATCGGAATAAGGGCGGTATCCTTTGGCAATTGAATGGCAGGCAGTGTAAGAGGCAGTCCAGCTCCGGAAATGATCGCATCAGCGTTTGCATCAAGAGCGCCTTTCACAGAGTCGTTATAATCTTTGACAAGCGCAGCCATAATGTTTATGCCCGCAAAACCTCCGCTCTCTTTAGCGCGAGAAACCTCTTCGTATGCGGCTTCGTATGAGTTGAGCTTCTTGCCGCTTCTCTTTGAGACAACCCTGTCAAGGCATGCGCTAGATACGATGCCTAACCCGCCTTCCTTGGCAACAGCGCTTGCAAGGGGATAAAGGGAGACCCCGACGCCCATACCTCCCTGAATGATACATTTAATAAATAGGACATACAGGGTCGCTCATTTAAGGGGCACTTGTCAAGGGAAAAATTATTCTTTGTCAAGCCAATTTAGAAATGTCCGCTTTAAAGGGAAAAGGAGTACTTCAGAGGCCAGAACTTCAATCTTGAATTTACTCCAGGTTGTTTGGCAAAATGCAAATATGTGTTATTAAAATTAAAGGTTTTGAAAGGTGTATAGAAAAATTCCTTAAAAAATGCTATTATTACTCCCATGAAAACAAAGGAATCTTATCTTAGACAACTGCCATCTGTTGATGAGTTATTAAAAGAGGCTGTTGTCTTAAAATGGCTTGAGGAACATCCTCGTGCATTGGTGCTTGAGGCACTAAGGATGGCTATAGAAGAGAAGAGGAAGTCTGTCCTGAAGATAGATGAAGCAAAAGGCCTTCAGCCTTTAGCCTTTAGCCTTCAGCCTGAAAATATTATTAACAGGGCAGAGGAGATATTAAATACACTTAGCCAGTTAAATCTCAGGCCTGTTATTAATGCAACAGGCGTGATTGTTCATACAAATCTTGGCAGGTCTATCTTGTCTGAGGGTGCAGTAAAAAACATAGAGGCAGTTGCAAAGGGATACTCCAATCTTGAATATGATATAGAAAAGGGCGAGAGGGGAAAGAGGTATCATCATATAGAAAAACTCCTTTGCAGATTAACAGGCGCAGAGGCAGGGTTTGTTGTGAATAATAATGCTGCTGCTGTGCTGATTGCATTGAACACACTTGCGCAGAACAAAGAAGTAATTGTGTCTCGCGGTGAGCTTGTTGAGATTGGCGGCTCCTTTAGGATACCAGAGGTGATGGAGCGGAGCAATGCAAGATTAAGAGAGGTCGGCGCAACAAATAAAACACACCTTAAAGACTACGAAAAGGCAGTAAATGATAATACTGCGTTATTATTAAAGGTGCATACGAGCAATTATAAAATCGTCGGCTTTGCAAAGGAGGTCGCAATCTCTGAGCTTGTCGGCCTTGGGAAAAAGAAAAATCTTCCTGTAATGTTTGACCTTGGAAGCGGGTGCCTTATTGATTTAAGAAAGTATGGCATTGAAGGCGAGCCGACTGTTTCTGAGGCGCTTGATGCAGGCGCTGATATTATTACCTTCAGCGGAGATAAGCTGCTCGGCGGGCCACAGGCAGGTCTGTTCGTCGGCAAAAAGAAATATATTGATATGATTGTAAACAACCCCCTTAGCCGCGCCATCCGTATTGACAAGCTGACGCTTGCAGGTCTTGAGGCAACATTAAGGGAGTATCTTGATGAGGAGAAGGCTGTAAAAAATATTCCAACATTGTATATGCTCTGCCAGACTCTTCCAGAGATTGAAATAAAGGCAGTATATATTGCAGATGGGTTAAAGACTGCAAGCAACAGGTTTGAGGTTTCTGTTATTGACGAGACATCACAGAGCGGCGGCGGCGCTTTGCCGCTTGTCAATTTGCAGACAAAGGTGGTTGCCATTCTTCCAAAAGGATTTTCTGCAACAGCATTTGAAGAGATGCTTCGCAAAAATAACCCGCCGATAATTGGCCGCATAAAAGAGGGGAGAATCCTCCTTGACCCACGCACAATCCAGAGAGATGAGCTTGATACTGTGATTAATTCTATCAGAGATATAGTTTCCAGACTATCTGCTTATTTATAAGGTGGAATTTTTCCTAAAATGAGAAGAAAAATACCAATATTAGATACTTAAGTTCTCTTTCTCTTAAATCTGAGATCTCTAAATCCCATTCACGAAAGGCGGCTTACTTTGTTTTTAGAGGAGTATAACTTATTGATTTTATTAAATCTACTTATAATCTTAAAAAGCAGGAGCGGATTTTAAATCTGTTGCTGCAACCATCTGGCACAGAGATTGCTTATTTATATAGATGGGTGGTAGGGGTGCACGGTTAAAACCGTGCCTACAAAAGATTACCCTCTCCCCTTGCCCTTGACAGACGCACCACCTGTCAAGGGCAAGGGGAGAGGGAAAGGGTGAGGGGAAGAAGGGGTGCGGGGATGAAGAAAATGGGTTTTGCAAATTGGCCTGACTCTTGCCACTCACTCACTCACTCACTCACTCACTCACTAAAATAGCCTCTTACAAAAATCTTTTTATTAAACGAGCAAAGCCGTTTTTTCCTGATTTAGTCAGGAGAAACGGCTTTTTTGTTTTTAAAAACATCCCCTCTCCCCTTGCGGGAGAGGGAAAGGGTGAGGGGGTGATGAAAGATGAGTGAATGAGTGAATGGGTTGTAGTTGTAGGCACGGTTTCAACCGTGCTTACAAAAAGCTAACATCAACGAAAGGAGGAAATGTTATATGAAAAGGACAAAGATGTTTCTATTACTAATTGTGTTTTTTAGCGCTGTTACCCTTGCCGCCTGCGGCGGCGGGAGTGGAGGCGGTGGTGAAGGAGGCGGCGGAGGCGGCGGAGGCGGCGGAGGCGGCGGACCAACATCCATTAACATTCCAGAGACCGGCCAGACAACAAGATATGCCGCAGGGGATGATGGTGATTTAGAGAGGGGCGTTGAATGGCCAAACCCGAGGTTTATAGTTGATGGGACAGGGCTTTGCGTAACAGACAATCTTACAAGCCTTATGTGGGTAAGGACGCCAGACAGCACACAAAGGACATGGCAGGAGGCATTGAATTATGCCAATGACCTCACTCTCTGTGGGTATTCTGATTGGCGATTACCCAATAGAAAAGAGCTAAGAAGCCTGATTAACTATGAACAAGCCAATACACTCGCATGGCTGAACACACGAGGTTTTATCATTGTGCCGAGTTCCAGGATGTGGTACTGGTCCTCGTCTACCTATGCCGGTATCTATGTCGGCGATACGACCTACGCATGGTATGTCGGTATGTACGACGGCATTGTGGAGGTCGAGGATAAGACTCTTACCATCGATGTCTGGCCTGTTCGTGCTGGAGAGGGTGGGGCGCCTGCTGACTTACCAGAAACGGGACAGACTACTTGTTATAATGCAACAGGGACTGCAATTCTTTGTGCAAATACAGGTCAGGATGGAGATATAAAAGCAGGCGTTGCATGGCCCAGTCCGAGGTTTACGGTTGATGGCACAGGGCTTTGCATTACAGACAATCTTACAGGTTTGATGTGGGTAAGAACGCCTGACAGCACCACACGGACATGGGCAATTGCCCTGACTTATGCTAATGGTTTAAGCCTTTGCGGTTACGATGACTGGCGTCTGCCAAATGTGAATGAGCTTGAGAGCCTGCTCAATGCAGAGCAGGCCAACACAGCTACATGGCTGAACGCCCAGGGTTTCAGCAATGTGCAGGCATACTACTACTGGTCGTCGTCTACCTATGCCGGCGGTACGGCCGGCGGATGGGGTGTCGCTATGGGCGGCGGCCTTGTGCTCGCTGGCAATAAGTCTTATTCCGGCTATGTCTGGCCTGTTCGTGCTGGACAGTAGGTTATTTGGGGATTTGGTTATTTTAGTTTGAAAGTGGCAGGAAGTCAAAGTGTCACAGTGTCAAAGTGGCAAAGTAGTATGGTGGGCTGCGCTCACCAGAATAACAAATATGGGGCGGGGCAACCACATTAGAAGGTTTTTCTAACGGCGGCAATCCCGCCCTTTTTGTTTTTTCAATATTAAGTAAATGCAGCAATTTATCGTCAAATTTTCCATTGCTACGAAATGCAATATGCTAAACAGATAGTGTCGTTACTTCTACCAAGTGATGTTTTTTGCGAGCCTCATCAACAATTTCTTCTACCTTTGCTGCAATAGCATCTTCAATCCAATCTGCACCGCACTGTGAACACACAGTTGCCGGCACATCCCTTATAACTACCACGCCAGATCCTAAATCTGCTGTAAAGGTCGTTTTTCCTTTCGTTTTTGTGCCGCCGCATAAAGGACATTTATCAGGCAATGCCTTAATTTTCACTTTTTCCTCCTTGTCTTATAGTCTGATTCAAAATGTTCTAAATCTGGTTTATATGCTGTAATCACAAAACATACTTCAGTTAACGAGTCAAATGCTGCTACCACATGAAAAGGCTTACTTTTTATCCATCCTGAAAATAAGGCGCTTGGGGATGGTTTGTCATCTGGATAATCTTCAATAATTTCTCCATGGCTTAAAACCTCTTTGACCGTTTCTCTTGTAATTCCTCTTTCTATCATCTGTTCAAGTGCATGCTTTTGCCATTCAATATAACCATTTTCAACGGCAACACGCAGTTTATCCCTATCCATTATTTTTAATTATACTCCACAAGCGGCCTTATTGCCAGAAAAATAAGTAGCAGTAATGTGTCATATCTTGTATCAGCAAGTAGCTATCATTTGCTATATTATAAGGTTGAAAGCAATAAATAATTTATTTATAATAAACAATTGATGCGCTACATTATCCTCGGCACAGCAGGACATATTGACCATGGAAAAAGCTCGCTCGTAAAGGCATTGACAGGCACAGACCCTGACAGGCTTAAAGAGGAAAAAGAGCGCGGCATAACCATTGACTTAGGCTTTGCCTTTCTTGACCTTTCTGATGAAATAAAAATCGGCATTGTGGATGTCCCCGGCCATGAAGGGCTTATTAAAAATATGCTCGCAGGCGCAGGCGGCATAGATATTGTAATGCTTGTTATAGCTGCTGATGAGGGGATAATGCCGCAGACGAGGGAGCATTTATCAATATGCAATCTTTTAAATGTAAAAAAAGGGCTTGTGGTTCTTACAAAAAAGGACTTAGTAGAAAAAGACTTCCTTGAGCTCCAGACATCAGAGATTAAGGATTTTGTTAAAGGGACTTTCCTTGAAGGTTGTTCTGTTATACCGGTGTCTTCAAAAAGCGGCGAGGGTCTAAAACTTCTCAAGCAGGAATTAGAGAGGGTAGCCAAGGATGTAAAGACAAAATCTTCGCTTGGACTCTTCCGCCTTCCGATAGACAGGGTCTTTACAA
>JACRON010000088.1 GCA_016214425.1 Nitrospirota bacterium | reverse complement strand
TTTATTGATGCATCATATTTAGAAAGTAATGATGTCATCTCTTTTAAAAAGATATTTTCCCATCCGAGGATTATAACTGATTGGTCAGAAGGAAGCTTTATTATTTCTTTATCCAACACCACCCTTGTTTTGTCAGTATTTGAATTGCTTAATGACAATGCAAATTCTTGATACGCCTGAAGAAGTGAATGAGGAGCAGAAGACGGAAGTATTATAAGCAGCTCCTTTGCACCCAAGACCTGTGATATTGCAGGAGGGGTCTCTGCCTTGTCAAGCCTCCTGAATATGTCAAACTCAGGGTCAATATCAATCCTCAATGGTCTTGAAGGAACTGAAATGGAGAATTTCATCTTCTTTTTATCCATATATAGAACTGTCTGAAAGGCATGTTCTTTTTTTTCCATTGTTACTGCAACAGGTATTTGAAGATGATATGCCTCTCCATTCTGAACCTGCTCAATGTATCCTGTAATGAGATAGCCCTCTTTATCAGTCGCTGCCTTAACATCCTTTAATCTTATCTCAGGCGCGCCTGCCTGTGTTATCCATTCTTTAAAATCTATGCTCAAATTCTTTTTAGAGGCATCTTCAAAACTCTTTTTTATATCATTGAAAGAGGCGAACTCAAATTTATTTTTTAAATAAAAGTCCTGAAGCCCTGCAGTAAAATCTTTATCACCAAGTTTCTGTCGCAGCATGTGAAAGAACAGAAGTGATTTGCCATAGCCGATTGACTCAGTAGGCGCACTGTAGCGCATACGGAATTCTGACAAAGGGAAGTCCTTGCCTGTTGATACATAGTCTGCATATTTCTGTAGTGTTGTCTGCCTGTATTCCATGCCTTTTCCATGCTGCTCCATAATAAGGTAATCAGAGAGATATGCAGTCATGCCCTCTGACCAGTTTCCAGAATTATAGTCAACAAATACGCCATTTCCCCACCAGTTGTGGAGTATCTCATGCGGATATGATGAATTTATAATAAAGGGCAAACGGATGACCTTTGAACCGAGCAATGTAAAAGAAGGCATTCCAAAACCTGTTTCCCAGAAATTCTCAACAAGGGCGAATTTTTTATAAGGATATGGGCCAATAAGTTTTTCATACATCGCAATATATTGACTCGTTGCATTCAGATATTTGTCAGCGAGTCCTTTGTCAGGCGAGCGGAGAAAGGCCATTGCAGCAACCCTGCCTGCCTGCTGTGTATACTCAGTAAACCTTCCTGCAATCAGATATATCTCATCCTGAGGCTCAGGAGATTCCCATTGCACCTTTGTTCCATCTTTTTCTTTTATATGCAGTGTCCGCTCTCCCTGACTCACTGCATACCATTCAGGAGGAAGCTCTATCTGAAGATTAAATGTTACAAGCCCGTTATCAAAAACAGGATACCAGAAGGATTCCTTTTCAAGATAAACACCTTGCTCTGAGATAATGCCAGGCGTCTGCTTAATGCCCCTTGCCTCTTCCTTGCCATCTTGTTCAATGGGATGATGGATGTTGCCGCTGTATTTTATTACAAAGGTTTTTATACCATAAGGGAGTTTGATGGTGAAAAACTCAACAGAGGCATCCTCTTTTTTAGTAATTTTACTGATAATCTTTACATCAGAAGCTGTTGATACTGGATTAAGGCCTGAATGGAGCAAAAAGTGAAAGTCAGATGGAAAATGTTCTGGTATTGTTATTGTATCTTCTGCGGAAAACCGATGCTCCTTTGGAGAGATAACAACCTTCATCTCATGATGAATTATTGTAGCCTGCTCAGCCTTTTCCTTTGCATTAAGAAGGGCAGGGGTAGAGAAAAGAAATAAGAAGATGGCAATTGCAGAAAAAAGGCGTTTCATATTTTTATTATAACATAAAAAAAGCTTGACAATTAATCTATCTAAATATAATGTTATTATATTCAATCTGGTTCTCCAGCGATCAATGTTTATTTTTATGTTGTCAATCACATTATTGCGTGTTATCATCTTACAGGCTCTTGTCAGTCAGTGTGTCGTTCTCCCGGACGCTTCGCATCCGTGAGAATGTGGGCAACAGAATCTGGGATTAAAGTCTAAACTGCAAAAGGAGGAAAACATGAAAACCTTGTCTCAAGTATTGTTCTGGCTGGGAATTGCTTCCATCCCGCTGTCGTGGGCAATGTGGTATTTCGGTGCGGATATTGAAATGGGAAGGCAGGTCATGGGCAATATCGCTGACCCCGCGCTGAAAGCAGTCTTAAAGGAAGCTCACGCGGAACGGTGGGGAATCTTTGTAGGAATTTGGCCGGTAACTCTTCTGGTTTTGAGCTATATCCTCGAAAAGAAAAGCGCAGGAAATAAGGGATAAGAAGAATCGCAGCCTAAAGAAACATAAGCAGCCGCACATTCATGTGAAGTATCAGGATGACGAAGCTGTTATTTCAATCCCTAATGGTGAACTTCTTGACGAAGAATTGCCTACAGCCAAAATGCGCTCTGAAAGATTATCTTTTTGCCATCCCAACTGAAATAAGCCTCTGCATTGTCTCCATATTAAAATTTACGGCTATTAATATATCATAAAAATAAATTTCTTTAAATAGATGCTTTCTAATTGACATCTTTAAAATAGTTTGATAGTTTATAGGCAGTTTTTATTAAGACATGGATTAAAAAAGCAGGGAGTTAATTATGAAATATAGTCATGCACTTGTATTAAATCCATATATGAAAGAATCCTCTGCTGCAATGGGATTCTTTCCTCCAGCAGGCCTTGAATATGTCGCAACTGCAATGGAAGGCTTGGTAGGGAAGCTCTCCCTTGTTGACCTAAGACAGGAAAAAGACCTCCATCCCTTAGAAAATCTCTTAAAATTTATTGATGATGAAAATATTGACCTCATTTGCATAAGCTGCAACTGGAGCTATTATTTTAAAGAGGTTATTGCCTTAATAAACTGCCTTCCTAATAATAGAGATATTATTGTCGGCGGACAGCAGGCAACAGACTATGTAGAAGAGTTATTCGGATTCTGTCCGAATATAAAAATAATCGTAAGAGGCGAGGGCGAAGAATCAATGCAGGAAATTTTAGAGGGAGCTTCCTTGAGTGTGATTAAAGGCATCTCTTTCAGGGACAACGGAAAGATAATACATAATCCTGTAAGACCCTTGGCAGATGTAAACAAATTACGCTTTCCAAACAGAAAATTAAGAAGGACATCATATCATCTTAAAAGTAAAAACATAATATTGAGTAAATCAGGATTTGATTCTGTTCTTACAGCAAGGGGGTGTCCGTATAGCTGCAAATTTTGCACGCTTAGCTTAAACCCACTCGGACAAAAGAGGTTTTATTCAGCAAGAAAGCCTGAATCAATAATAAAAGAGCTTAAGACTGTTGATGCAAAGGTTATTTTTATGGCTGATGATAATTTCTTCGTTAATCCAAAGAGGGTAACAGAGATTTGCGACTTGATTAGACAGGAAAAGATAGATAAAAGATTCATTGCCCATGCAAGGCTTGAGATAGCAAAACATCCGAAGATGCTTGAAAAGGCTTATGAGGCTGGCTTCCGGGTGATGCTTATGGGGATTGAATCTCCTCACGATAAGATACTAAAGCTCTTTAACAAGGGTTTTACAAGAAAGGATGTAGAGGAATCCTTTGCTGTTCTTAGGGATTATCCTTTCTATTATCACGGCTACTTTATATTCGGCAATATAGGAGAGACAGCGGAGGAGATGGTTGAAATTGCAGAGTTTGCAGAAAAGATAGGTGTGGATTCTATATCTGCACAGAAATTAAGGCTTGAAAAGTACTCATCAATGAAGGAGCTTGTGGAAAAAACACCAGGCTACCACTATAATACCACAGGTTTTGTATATTCAGATAAATATGATATAGACAAGCTCGGCCAAATAGGTAAAAAGATAAAAAAAGGGTTTTACAAACCTAAAAGGCTCATTATGATAGCTAAAAAAGTATACTCCCTTGGTATATTCACAAAGGAAGATTTGTTACATCTGCTTTCACAATCACCAATGCTGTTGGTCAAGGTCATTTTGCGAGAAATTGATAAAAAGACAGGGAAGATAAGAAAAAGGATCAAGCAATGGCTTCCATCACAAAAGGGATTGCCATCCATAGAGATAAGAAAAAAGATATAGTCTTATAAATACTTTCGTATATTTATTAGGCTCTTTTCAATCGCCTCTTTTGAGTGGCCTTCAATGGTTAGAAGGGGTCTTGATTTTGATTTTTTTAGCAGTGCAAAGAAAAGGTCAAAGTTAATAGTTCCGTCGCCGATACCGAGATGGTCGTCATTCTTGCCTGTGTTGTCGTGAAGGTGTACTTCTATGATATTGTCGCCGATTTCCTCAAACCACTTTTCTAATGAGACCTTTGAAAAAAGATTAAAATGGCCTGTATCAAAGCAGACGCCTAAATTAGGAGAGTTTATTTCATTAACAAGCATTCTTAGTGTCTCAGGCGCTTCCTCAAAAATATTTTCTATTGCCACCTTGATATTTAATTTATCCGCCTTTTCTAATACGCTTTTCCATGTATCAACGCTATTTTTCAGCCAGATATCTGTATAGCCATTGTATCTCCACTTGTCATAGCCGGGATGAAATACAATTACCTCTGGCCTGAATAGTTCCGCTATCTCAAAGATGTGAATAAACCTTTCTAAGGTAATCTCCCTGACCCGTTTATCAATAGCGCCAGGGGCAAGGTCAATAAAAGGGGCGTGAAAGGTGAATCTTGGGCTGTAATTAAGTTCTTCTTTAAGCCTTTTGTAGTCTTCAATTTTTGTAGAATCTAAGGTAGTTGAATTGAAATATATCTCTAAGTCAAGGCTTCTATCCCTTACCAATTTTATGTTTTCAATCAATTTAGGATAGGGGATATGGACATTTACTCGTTTCATTGGCCTATCCTTTTAATTAGTTGATTTAACTGTCTCAGCCTTTGTTGAAGGCGCCTCTGTCTTTTTAGTTTCTGCTGCCTTAGAATCAGGGCCTTCCTTTTTGGATTCCTTTAATTTATTAGAATAGTCTGTAATGTACCAGCCGCTTCCCTTAAATATTAGTCCGGATGTTGATATTGCCTTGTATAATTCACCATTGCACTCATTGCATACTGTCTTAGGCGCTTCGTCAACCTTCTGAATTATCTCAAAGGCATGGCCGCAGTCTTTGCACTTATATTCATATATCGGCATTTTGTAAAACCTCCATTAACAAAAGCTAATTTCTTAATTATTATATCTGTTTTTTCTGCTTTCAGTCAAGGGAATTGATTGCGCCCTCTATTCTATCAATGCCCTTTTTGATATTATCCATAGATGTTGCATATGAAAATCTTATATAATCATCTGCGCCAAATGCATCTCCTGCAACAACTGCTGCCTGAGCCTTATCAAGAAAATAGTTTGCCAAATCAGAAGAGCCTTTTATCTTTTTGCCATTGCATCTTTTTCCATATAGCTCGGACACATTTGGAAATGCATAAAATGCGCCCTTTGGCATTGCGCAGGTAACGCCTTTTATCTTA
>JACRON010000087.1 GCA_016214425.1 Nitrospirota bacterium | reverse complement strand
GTCTGGAACAAATTTTATAAGAATATGTCCTATAGGGCCTATATGACCTATTAATTTCTTAAGAATCAATTTTGCAACATCTATGTTCCTCTTTTCAGAATTGCCGCCGATATTGTAAACCTCTCCAACCTTTCCTTTATGAAGGATTGCATCAATGGCAGAGCAGTGGTCATCCACATATATCCAATCCCTTACATTTAAGCCATCGCCATATATAGGAAGTGGTTTATTTTCTAAGGCATTGGTTATCATCAATGGGATAAATTTTTCTGGAAATTGATAGGAGCCGTAGTTATTTGAACATCGGGCGATTATGCCGGGAAATTTATGAGTATGGCAGTAAGCGCGCACAAGCACATCGCCTGCTGCCTTGCTTGCAGAATATGGACTGTTTGGCGCTAATGGTGTCTTCTCTGTGAAATACCCACTCTTTCCGAGAGAGCCGTAGACCTCATCTGTAGATATCTGGATATATCTTTTAATCTTTGCCTCTCTTGATGCCTCAAGAAGCGTCTGTGTACCAACAACATTTGTCTGGATGAAATCAGCAGGAGCAATAATGCTCCTGTCCACATGAGACTCAGCAGCAAAATTAATTACAGCATCAACGCCTTTTACCAATCTGTTTACAAGTCTTCTGTCTGCAATATCGCCCTTTACAAAAGAATAGGACTTAATTGATATAGGTCTTATAGGTCCTATAAGACTTATATTTTCCAGATTTCCTGCATAGGTGAGTTTGTCAAGGTTTATTACTCTGTAGCCTTTATGATGCTTTAAGATGTATCTGATAAAATTAGAGCCAATAAAACCCGCGCCGCCTGTAATCAGCAGTATCACCTTGCCTTTTCCTCCGCAATCCACAATCCGCAATCCGCAATATTCATTTATCCGTCCTTTCTCTTCCAGTCGTAAGGTATCTCTTTTGAATCAGGCGGAATCCTGTATTCATCAGGTAAATTTGGATTATACGGCTCTGTAGAGCAGTTGATTGCAATTGCCTCTGTCTCGCTTATGCACTTAAAACCGTGATATACAGTTACAGGCACCTGTAAAAGAATGGGGTTGTGTTCACCCATAAAGAACTCATTGATCTCGCCATGTGTTGGTGAATCTTTTCTGCTATCATATAAGACAACCTTTATCATTCCTTTTACAACAACAAAGTTGTCAACCTGCTTTTTATGATAGTGCCATGCCTTAACAACACCAGGATATACAGTTGTCATATACACCTGGCCAAACTTTATAAAAAGCTCGTCGTCAGAGCGCAGCATCTCCATTAGCCTTCCCCGCTCATCAGGAATTACCTTTAGTTTTTTAATCTTTACACCGTTAATCATTTACTTCCTCACCATCTCCTCCACCTCCTCAACAAGGAGGTCTGCAAGCTCTGACTCCTTTGCCTTTTTCTTCACCTTGCCGTGCTTAAATACAATGCCAATGCCCCTTCCGCCTGCAATGCCAATATCAGCCTCTTTGCCTTCGCCAATGCCGTTGACAACGCAGCCGAGCACAGAGATATCCAATGGCTCCTTAATATGGGAGAGCCTCTGCTCAACCTGTGAGGCAAGTTTTATAACATCTATCTCAAGCCTTCCGCAGGTTGGGCATGAGATGATATTTATACCTTTTTTTCGCAAGCCAAGCGCCTTTAATATTTCATATGCCACATCCACTTCTTTAACAGGGTCTGCTGTTAGTGAGACCCTGACAGTATCGCCTATACCTTCGGATAAAAGGATGCCGAGGCCGATAGCAGATTTTATTGTGCCGGAAAACAGAGGTCCTGCCTCTGATATGCCGATATGAAGCGGATAGTCAACTTTCTGTGATATTAAGCGGTATGCCTCAATTGTGTCTCTTACATTTGACGCCTTAAGAGAGACCTTTATATTAAAGCAATTCAGGTCTTCAAGTATCTTTATATGCCTCAATGCAGATTCAACCATTGCAGAGGGTGTGGGGTGGCCATATTTTTTTAGAAGGTCTTTTTCTAAGGAGCCTGCATTAACACCTATGCGGACAGGTATATCCTTTTCCTTTAAAGCAGAGACCACTGATTCTATCTTTTTCTTATTTCCTATATTGCCTGGATTAATCCTTAGGCCATCCACACCTTGTTCTACTGCCTCAAGCGCAAGTCTGTGGTCAAAGTGTATATCTGCTATTAAAGGTATTTTTATTTGTCTTTTGATTTCACCTAATGCCTCTGCTGCCTCTTTATCCGGAACTGCAACACGGATTATCTCGCATCCCGCATCTTCAAGCCTTTTTATCTGTGCAACTGTGGCATTAATATCTGATGTGTCGGTATTGGTCATTGACTGGACAGATATTGGCGCATTTCCGCCAATCTTCACATTTCCAACACTAATTTGTCTGGTTTCTTTTCTGTTGATGAACATAATAGCTTAAGAAAATTCTAAATTCAAATAGCCTAAACAAGGGGTTGCAACCCCTTGTTGCTTAGTATTTCGGATTTACTTATTCATACCGAATACCCGATAACCTCTCTTTTTTTAAATCAAGAGGCTTGCCCATTATGCCTTCAATAGCAAAAAATAGAAGGTGTCCGCCGTCCAGGATAGGAATGGGAAGAAAGTTCAATATTGCCAGATTAATGCTGACAATGGCAATAAATATCATTACGCTCAATGCACCAGCAGACGCAGCCTTGCCAGCCATATCAGCAATCATGAGCGGCCCGCCGATCTCTTTTACTGAGACAATCCCCTGCACCATCTTCACTAATCCAACTATTGTAAGCTCTGTCCATCTCCATGTCTCAAGAGCGCCGTAATAGACCGCATATACAGGATTAATCTTCTCTACAATAAATTTCCCTGCATTCATCACACCTATCTGACCAACCTCTTTTTCCTCGCCAAATATATTCTTCGCCTTTTTTGCCTCAGGCGCAACAGTAATATCAATCTGCTTTCCATCCCTTTCAACAGCAAATAGGAGCTTCTTTCCTGTGCTCTTTCTGACAATCTCCACCATCTCGTCCCATGATTTTATAGGCTTTCCATCTATGGATTTAACAATATCATCCTTCACAAAACCTGCTGCCTTAGCAGGCGTCCCTTCTGCTATCTCGCCGAGCTGCGGAAGATTTATATGAATGCCGTTAAAGCTGATAATTGTAAAGATTACAAAGGCAAGAAGAAAATTGAACACAGGGCCTGCTGCTACAATTGCTGCCCTTCTTGCAGGGCTCTTGTGCATGAATGACCTTTCCTTATCCTCTTCGCTTATTTCATCAGGGCTCTGCACCTTTAGATCCTCCTGGCCTATCATCTTTACATACCCGCCGAGCGGAAACACGGATATTACATATTCTGTTTCCCCTTTTTTCCATCCAATAAGTTTTGGCCCAAAGCCGAGAGAAAATTTTAATACGCCAACGCCCATCCACTTTGCA
>JACRON010000086.1 GCA_016214425.1 Nitrospirota bacterium | reverse complement strand
TCTTAGAGGCAAGCAGGCCGTGCAAGTCAATATTGCAATAATGAGGACCTTTGTTAAATTGCGGGAAATACTGTCCACACACAAAGAGCTTGCCCATAAATTGGCGCAACTTGAGCAAAAGATAGAAAAACATGATGAAGAGATAAAGGTTGTTTTTGACGCCATTCGTCAATTAATGACGCCTCCAGAGCCTAAGAAGAAGAAAATAGGATTTATTGTCCGGGAGCGCAGTGCGCAGTATAGAACGCTTAGCCGCAAGGCTGTTAAAAACTAAGCTCGGTTTATAAGGCTCATGCAGGGCTTAATATAAAGGGATTGCGGATTATTGTGATTTGTATGTAGAGGTTATTACGGAGCGGGGGAGAAACTGATGTTTCAAGGCCAGATCCTTTTCCCTTGCTTTTTCCTTATTGGGTAGCCGCAGGCTTTAGCCTGCGAGTATGAGTATATAATTTTAAATTGCGGCTACATTATAGTTAAACACTCATTAGTAGGCAAGAAGGATTTAAGAATCGCAAGATTATGATGACAGTCCATAGAATTCGGAGACTTAAAATATGTTGAAATTTCTTTGCAAAAGATGCAGAAAAGAATTTCCTTTTGAGCAGGTTGCTTCATATTTATCATTAAAAGAAAATCTTTCTAATGTTCACGATTTAGAATCTTTGAATGTGGCAATTGAACAGATTACAAAGCAAATTAAATGTTCTGATTGTCAATCAACAGTGTATTTAATTGGCATCGGTCAAAATAAGCTTAAAGATGAAATAGATATTTCGAGTGAACCCATTATACAGGCAATCAAAAGACTTGTTGACCTCCATAAAAAATATAAAACGGAGAATATTACTGCAAATTCCTTTGTCAAATATTCAGAAGAAGCAGAGGGCTTGGCCTATGAAATAATTGAAAATCTTATATGGGAACCCGGGAAATTGCTATATTTTGAAGATACTAATTTAATAAGCGATGCAATGGATGCAGTAAAGTCACTCTGGGACGATTTGTCTTCTAATGAAATATTGGATGAAATATCTGCGGGAGGTTATAAAGGCTTACTTGTAAGCATAATAGGCGATTATATTGACAGAGCTAAATTACTTAAACCCGTCTTCATTTCCATTGAACCAACAAATGAGATTAGAAAATATTTTCGTGAGGCTATGGGTGCATGGCTTTTTGGACTTAATACAGCGTCTTTGATTTTATGTTGCTCAATTATTGAAGAAATGCTCGAAACTATTTATCCAAAATTAACTAAGGCTGAAAAAGATGGAAAAGGCAAGCTGGAAGCATTAATTGATAAAGCGAAAGGTAAGATATTCAATGGAACAGAAGCTGATACGGCACACATTATAAGACTACTCAGAAATGACGCTGTTCATGATCTCAAGAGTGCCTCAAAAAAGGATACTTATGAGGCAATTTTAAATACAGCCTCATTGATTGAAAAAATATTGAGAGAAAAACGCAATAATGGGACGGCCACAATATAAAATGTCTACAGTTGGTAAATCAGCATTTTTACGCAGGCTAAAGCCTGCGGCTACCAAAGAAATGTCAGAATAGGGGGATGCCATGAAAAAGTTGTTTGTTTTATTAATTGGAATAGTTTTATTATCTTTGGGATGTATTACAGTGCAAAGCTATACCAAACCTGATGTGGATTTTTCTAAAATTAAAAAGATTGCAATTGTAAAGCTTGACTCACATGATCCTTTATTATCTCAGATAGTAACCGATCATATATCTTTAGGATTCAGAAAAAAAGGATTTAATATCATTGAAAAAGAACGATTGAAAGTTATAATTGATGAAAATACTGTTATACAATCTGGATTAACAGAACAGGATAGGAAAACATTATCTCTTGCGGGTGTTGACGGTGTAATTGTTGGTACTGTAAGATTAAGAACTTATAGGGCTGGAAGCGTAGGGGCAAGCCCAAATTTAGTAATAGGGAGAAGTACCGAAAAAGAAAAGCTGCAATTATCTGTAAAAATGTATGACATAAGAAATAGTGATGTAGTATGGAGTGCTAACATTGCACAACCTTTAATCTTCTGCAAAAATATTTCACTGCCTCAATGTTTATTTCACGGCAGATAATCTTCAAGTAATTATCATGACTGTTCATTTGTATATTTTAACACAGCATATAACTATAATTTTAAATAAGAATTATCAGATTTTTAGAAGGCAATTAATCACCTCTGAAAACAAATCAGGATAGTCTGTCATGATGCCGTCAACACCCATCTTAATAAGCCTTTTCATATCATCCTTTTCATTTACAGTCCAGACATGGATTTTGATGTTCTTTTTGTGCGCCTTTTCAATAAACTCCTCTGTCAGCAGATGATAATCGCCATGATATTCAGGTATCTGAAAGGCATCGGCAGTGGGTATATAAAGAGTCGTAATCTTTAACCGCATGAAAATAACAAATCTCCTCACCTCTGAAACAGATGCGCCTGTTGCAATTGTGTCTTTGGATATCTTCCTGAACCTCTTTATTGCCTCATGGCTCTCAGAAACAACAAGGACATTATCAGTCATATTCTTCTCTTTAATAATCCCGATGAGTGTATCCTCTATCTGCGGCTCAAACTGCTTTATCTCAATGTTTATCCTCTGATTTGGAAATTCAGAAAAGACCTCTTTCAGAGTTGGAATTGTCAAGGATAATCCTCTTTAGCTCCTCCTTTAATTGCAAACCTGTATCCTGCATCAAGCCTTTTTATTTCTGATAGCGTAAGCTCATTCACCAAACCTGTTCCATTTGTAGTCCTGTCAACTGTAGGGTCATGGATTACAACTATCTCGCCATCCTTTGTTGAATGGACATCCAGTTCAAGGACATCTGCACCCACATACAAAGCCTTTTTATAGGCAACAATGGTATGCTCAGATGAGAGTCCGCGGCCTCCTCTGTGGGCAATATTTAATGGCCTGTCTGTTTTCAAGAATTTCCTATCTGGTCTTTTGAACAGCGGCATCTAATATCCTTCGCGGGAATCCAGACTTGTGTTTGCCAAAGCAGAAAACTAAAAAATAGATTCCTGCTTTCGCAGGAATGACAAAAAAAGTGAAAAAATTTAGTATTGACTTTAACTGTTAAATATCATACACTATAAAATAATTTGGCGCGGGGTGGAGCAGCCTGGTAGCTCGTCGGGCTCATAACCCGAAGGTCAGAGGTTCAAATCCTCTCCCCGCTACCAATATTATTCAGTATTGATGCAATCTCCTCTATCAGCGCTTCAATCTCAAATGGCTTTGCAATAAACTTAACTGCCCCAAGCCTCTGGCTCTTCAGCTTATCCTTTTGCAAATCAATGGCTGTAAGAAAGACAACAGGGATATTCTTTGTTGCTGGATCCCTTTTTAATCTTTTGCACGCCTCATACCCGTCCGTCTTGGGCATTGCAGCATCAAGGATAATCAGATCAACCTTTTCCTTTCTGACAATGCCTAATACCTCTGAACCGTCAGAGGCTGTGATAACCTTGTAGCCTCTGTCCTCCAATGCAAACTTTATTATCATTCTGATATCCTCTTCATCATCTGCAACAAGGATCTTTTGCATTATAAAATCCTGTCCTGAGGGTTATAAGATGTTTCTGCCTCTGCTGCCAATCTCCTGTCCTTAATATAGACACTGCCTTCAATCCTCTTTGCAGCCTTTTTAATCTCTGCTGCAATATCGCTTATCTGTGCAAAATGCTTAATCCGCCTCTGGTCATTGCTGGTGACAACTGCTATAGAGATTGTGAGTACAATAAAATCGTCGCCGCCGATATGGCCTATAAAATCCAGGTCATTGCCGTATTCCTTTACCACATCGGTTATTACCTTTGCTGTCTGCTTTATTACTGCATCTCCCTTTAAAAACCCGTAGTTATCATTATACGCCTTAAAATTATCAAGGTCTATATAGCATACTGAAAAGGGATTTCCGTTCCTGATCTCTGCATTAATCTCCCTCTCAATGGCTATATTTCCAGGAAGCATTGTTGTCGGACTTGTGCTGTAATCTTCCTCTCTCCTTTGAATAAGCATCCTTATCCTTGCCTCAAGTTCAAGGGACGAATAAGGCTTTGTTATATAGTCGCTTGCGCCAAGGTTCAATCCCCTTGCCTTCTCCTTTGCATCCTTTATGCCTGATAATAATATTATTGGTATATGGCTTGTGCTGATATTATTCTTGAGGCTTTCTAATGTCTGAAAACCATCCATACCGGGAAGATTTATATCAAGGAGTATAAGCCTCGGCTGCTCTATCTCAGCCTTATGAAGGGCGTCCTCGCCTGTGCATGCCACAGTTGTCCTGTAGCCAAATTCATGCAGCATTGTTGAAAGCAGGGAGGCGATGCTCTGTTCATCATCCACAATCAGAATCCTTTCTTTTCCATCCGCCCTTCTTTGATGCCTGAATACTGCCTCATTTACATGATTTGCAAAGGTCTCCTGATCAAGGGGCCTTTTGGCTATAGTAACTGCCATACCCTCTTTTAATCTTAAACCTTCACTGCCTTGCTGGCTAAAAACAATAATAGGTAATTCCTTTGTCTCAGGATCTTCCCTTAATACCTTTACAATGGATGCATCACTAATCGCCGTCATTGACAGGTCAACAATGATTATATTGGGTCTATACCTTCTTGCCAAGTCAATTGCATCCTCCTCATTTGCACCCTTAAGGATATCATATCCCATCTTTTCCAATGCCTCGCTGTACATCTTAAATACAACAGGGTTATCATTTATAATAAGCGCATTATGCCTCTCATCTATGCCAATTGGTATCTTTTCATCCTCCTGAGGCACATTGAAAACAGTTAAGATTTTACTCTCCTGATAAGCGTCAATCTTAAAGATCGGAATTGTAAAATAGAAGGTGCATCCGTTTTTGTCCCCTTCTGCCCATATCTTTCCCTCGTGCGACTCTATAAGCAGCCTTGCGAGGGGGAGCTTTAAAACCTTTCCATCGCTGTCAGGCTTGTTTCCTTCAATATCAAAATTCTTTATCTTGTCATACTTGTCAAAGAGGCTGTTAAGCCTTTTTTCAGATACCCCTTTGCATTGATTGTATATCCCCACTTCTATAAAGCCCCTCTTTGTATCAGGGTTGTATGTTTTAAGCTCTATATCAGACTTTGAGATGCCGTCCTTTACATCAACACTTATTCTTATCCTCTCATTCCTTGGCGTGTATCTGATGGCATTGGTCAGAAGGATTGCGATTACCTCTTCAATCCTTTCTGCATCCATCTTGACCAATACTTCTGATGCAGGCGGGAATATTTTTTCTATCAATACGCCTTTCTCTTTTATCCTCTTATCAAACTGAAAAAGCTGGTTTTCAACAATAGAGATCAAATCAGCCCTTGCAAGATTCAACGAAACCTGCTGGTATTCGTGCTTTGCTATCCTGACAACATCGTTTATTAAA
>JACRON010000085.1 GCA_016214425.1 Nitrospirota bacterium | reverse complement strand
TTTAATGTCTGCCGGACTGCCTCTTCCTAAAAAGGTCTTTGGCCACGGATGGTGGACTGTTAATGGCGAAAAGATGTCAAAGTCTAAGGGTAATGTTGTTGACCCATATCAGATGATAGATGAATTTGGCGCAGATGCATTCAGATATTTTTTATTAAGGGAGGTGCCATTTGGACTTGATGGTGATTTTTCTGAGGCAGCGCTAAAGCAGAGATTCAACAGCGACCTTGCTAATGACCTCGGCAATCTTTTATCAAGAATCATTACAATGGTGTTTAAGTTCTTTAATGGTGCAATACCATCATCTCACCCTGATATAAAGACAGAATTAAAAGAGAATCCCATTGACAAATCAAAAGAAGTCTTTAAGGCTGTTGAAGAATACATGAAGAATCTTGAATTTGACCGTGCGCTGAAATCCATCTGGGAATTTGTTAATGTAACTAATACCTATATTGATAAATCAGCGCCATGGGCGCTGGCAAAGGATGATGCAAAGAAAAAAGAGCTGTCAAATGTAATATATAACAGCGCAGAGGCAATGAGGCAGATTGCATATCTGATATTTCCTTTTATGCCGTCAACATCAGAAAAGATATGGAAGCAATTGGGCATCTCAGAAAATATTACTGAGACTGATTTTGATTCAGCAAAAAAATGGGGCGGCCTGAAGCCTAAAACAAAGGTAATAAAGGGAGAACATCTATTTCCAAGGATTGTTGCTGAGGAAAAGAAAGAGGAGAAAATTAAGATGGAAAAAAAAGAAAATGGAAATAATCCCCCCTCACCCCCCTTTACTAAAGGGGGGAAGTCGTTAAGTCCCCCTTTGGAAAAGGGGGATACAGGGGGATTTTCACAAGAATCTAATCTTATTACCATTGACGACTTTGCAAAGGTAGATTTGCGAGTTGGAAAAATCATAGAGGCAGAAAAGGTAGAAAAATCTGACAAGCTTGTTAAGCTTCAGGTTGAATTGGGAGATGAAAAGAGGCAGGTTGTTGCAGGCATTGCAAAACACTATGCGCCAGAAGATTTAGTAGGTAAAAAAATCGTCCTTGTTGCAAATCTTAAGCCTGCCAAGCTCATGGGCATTGAATCACAGGGGATGGTGCTTGCTGCATCAGATGGCGACATCCTGACACTCGCCACATTTGAGAAAGACATCCCTTCCGGAAGCAAGGTAAAATAAGATATGCTGATAGACACACATGCCCATCTTGAGATGGAGCCGTTTGACAATGACAGGGAAGAGGCAATAAAAAGGGCAAAAGATGCAGGGGTCAACTATATAATAACAGTCGGCTCTGATTTAAAGGGATGCAGAGGCGCTGTTGAGATTGCAGAGAAGCACGATTTTATTTACGCATCCATTGGAATACATCCGCATGAGGTAAAGGACATCACAGATGAAACATATACTACTATCCGTTCATTTATAAAAAATAAAAAAATCGTTGCCTATGGAGAAATCGGCTTAGACTATTATTATGAACACTCACCAAAGGATTTGCAGATAAAGAGATTCAGGGAGCAGCTCCAGATTGCCAAAGAGCATAATCTTCCATTAATCATCCATTCAAGAGAGGCAAAGGACGAGGCAGTAAAAATCATAAAAGATGAAAAGGCAGAGCATCTCAGCGGCGTTTTTCACTGCTTTGGAGGAGAGATTGACTTGGCAAGGAAGGTTATTGACATGGGATTCTACATCTCCTTTTCAGGGACGCTTACATTTCCAAAGGCTGTAAATGTAATGAATGTCGCAAAAGAAATGCCAATAGAAAATATCCTTATAGAAACAGACTGCCCTTATCTTGCTCCCCAGCCAGTCAGGGGAAAGAGAAATGAGCCTGCCTATGTTAAATTTGTTGCAGAAAAACTTGCTGAATTAAAGGGACTAACATTTGATGACATCGGAAGGATTACATCCTTCAATGCAATGAACCTCTTTAAGATAGGAAAGATAGAGGATGAAGGAAGGATTGTATATCCAATCAGGGAGTCGCTTTATCTGAATCTAACAAACAGGTGCACAAGCTCATGTGTGTTCTGTGTAAGATATTATACAGATTTTGTAAAAGGCCATAATCTTAGGCTGAGAAAAGAGCCGAGTGCAAAGAAGCTTATTGATGCCATAGGCGACCCAAAGAGATATAAAGAGATTGTCTTCTGCGGATACGGAGAGCCATTGATAAGGCTTGATGTGGTAAAAGAGGTTGCAAAGGCAGTAAAGGAAAAGGGAGGCATGGTCAGGATAGATACAAACGGCCATGCAAATCTTATCCATAAGAGGAATATCCTGCCTGAACTAAAGGGTCTTGTTGATTCAATATCCATAAGCCTTGATGCAGATGATGCTGATAAATATTTTAAAATATGCCAGCCTGTCTTCGGCAGGGAAACATACATGGCTGTAATAGAGTTTATAAAAGAGGCAAAAAAAGACATACCTGATGTTACAGCAACAGTTGTCAGGATGCCGGAGATAGACATACATACATGGCTGTAATAGAGTTTATAAAAGAGGCAAAAAAATACATACCTGATGTTACAGCAACAGTTGTCAGGATGCCAGAGATATACATCCCAAAATGCGAGGAGATCGCAAAAGAGCTTGGGGTAAAAATAAGGATTAGGGAGTATAATGTAGTCGGGTAGGTTGGATTAGAGACGATATGTCGCTAAAAATATAACTGCCAGCCCTAAAAATAATTATCATAAGTATTTCCTCACTCTATCATCACATTATTGGGCAGCTCGTCTATATCGCCCTTTGTTATTGGAAAGAGGCTGGCAAGCTGGCCGCCTGCCTCTCTAATAGCATCGCACAGCGCATCGCATGCACAGCCGTCTCTTATCCCCTGAGAAACAGCCATTGCAAATTTATCAAGCCTCTCCTGCCCTATCCTTTCATAGATTCCTTTGTCTGCAAGTATCCAGACCTTTCTTTCAAGAACGGAAAGGAAGAACAAAACACCTGTGTTATTTTTTGTCCTGTAAAGCCCCCTTTCGTAGAATGCCCTTAGCGCCCTCTGCCTTACTGCGTCTTCCTTTCTTCTTGC
>JACRON010000147.1 GCA_016214425.1 Nitrospirota bacterium | reverse complement strand
CGAAACATTTGGGTTCAGGTTGCAAACCTGAACCCGCAAGGGTGAGGGGTATTAATTTTTCTCCATCATCTCAGTAAATCTCTTAAATAAATACACTGAATCATGAGGCCCAGGAGATGCCTCTGGATGATACTGCACAGAGAATATTGGCAGCTCCTTATGCTGCATCCCTTCCACTGTCTTGTCATTCAGATTTATATGGGTCAATTCAGCCTTTCCTTTTAATGAGTCAACATCAACTGCAAATCCGTGGTTCTGTGATGTAATCTCCACCTTTCTTGTTGTCAAATCCATTACAGGCTGATTTCCTCCGTGATGGCCGAATTTCAATTTATATGTCTTGCCTCCCATTGCAAGGCCAAGCAACTGATGCCCAAGGCATATACCAAATATCGGCTTCCTGCCAATCAGCTTTTTAACATTCTTTATTACATAAGGCACACCCTCTGGATCGCCGGGGCCGTTAGAGAGGAGTATACCGTCAGGGTTCATTGCCATAACATCCTCTGCCTTTGTGTCTGCAGGGACAACTGTTGCAGAGCATCCTGCGTTTACTAACAACCTGAGTATATTCTGCTTAATGCCAAAGTCATAGGCAACCACTTTAAACCTGTATTCTTTCTGCTTTGGATAGCCCTTTTTAATATCCCAAATATCTGTATCCCATTTATATGTCTTTTTACAGGTTACCTCTTTTACCAAGTCCCTGCCGATAAGGCCAGGTGATGCCTTTGCCTTTTCAATAAGGCTCTTTGGATTTAGGTTAATCGTTGAGATAACACCCTCTTTTGCGCCAAAATCCCTTATATGCTTTGTCAATGCCCTTGTGTCAATCCCCTGTATGCCGACAATATTATTTTCTTTCAAATAGGAATCAAGGGTCTTTTTAGAGCGCCAGTTGCTCGGGTGTTCAGATGCCTCTTTTACAATAAATCCCTCTGCATAAGGCTTAATAGACTCCACATCCTCATCATTTATCCCATAGTTTCCTATTAATGGATAGGTCATTGTAACTATCTGACCTTTATATGAAGGGTCTGTCAATATCTCCTGATAACCCATCATGCTGGTATTAAAAACGACTTCTCGTGTTGTCTCACCCTCTGTGCCAAAGGAAAAGCCTTCAAAGACCTTTCCATCAGATAGCGCTAATATTGCCTTTTTCTTCATTTTAAAAAACCCCATTCCTTATTTCCCCTCCCCTCGTGGGAGGGGATAAAGGGGAGGGGGAATATTTCATGCTCCTTTGCACCAACAAGTCGGCATGAGCGTTTCATTTTATATTCCTATATCATAAACCATCTTCCCACCAACTATTGTCATTACTGCCCTTCCCTTCATCTTCATGCCTGCAAAGGGCGTATTTTTTGATTTTGATTTAATATTATTAACATCAACAACCCACTCAGATTCTGTATCAATTATTGTTATATCAGCATTAGCCCCTTCAGAAAGTGTCCCTTTTTTTAGTTTTAATAATCTTGCCGGGTTTATAGTCACCTTAGCAATAGCATCCTTTAATGTCAAAACACCTTCTCTTACAATATTCAAAATCAGCGGCAGAGATGTCTCCAAGCCAATCATGCCAAAGGATGCATAATCAAACTCAATCTCCTTTTCATGTACTGCATGAGGCGCATGGTCAGAGGCAATAATATCTATTGTCCCGTCTTTTAAACCCTCTTTTATTGCCTTTACATCCTCCTTTGTCCGCAATGGAGGATTAACCTTTGCATTTGTATTATAACCAATTACAGCATCCTCGGTCAAAGTAAAGTAATGGGGGCAGGTCTCGCAGCTTACCTTTACACCCCGCTTTTTTGCAATCCTTATTGATTCCACAGAGCCAGCACTGCTCACATGGGCAATATGAAGCCTTGCGCCTGTCAGCTCTGCAAGCGCAATGTCCCGTACAACCATTACATCCTCTGCTGCCTTTGGAATTCCCCTTAATCCAAGTGTTGTGGATGCAAAACCCTCATTCATCACACCGCCTGAAGAGAGATTTGCATCCTCGCAATGTGAGATTATCGGTATATCAAATGCCTTTGTATACTCAAGCCCCCTTCTCATCACCTCTGCATCCATTACACCCCTGCCATCATCAGAAACTGCAACACAGCCCGCATTTACCATATCACCTATCTCTGCAAGTTCTTTACCATGCGAGCCCTTTGTTATAGCGCCTATAGGCAGCACATTAACAACACCTTCCTTTGCTGACTTTGATAAAATAAACTCAGCTACAGCCCTATTGTCATTTATTGGATTCGTATTCGGCATACAGCATATTGCAGTAAACCCGCCTGCTGCTGCAGCCAATGTCCCTGTCTTTATCGTCTCCTTGTATTCAAACCCAGGCTCTCTTAAATGCGTATGTATATCAATCAGACCCGACGCAATAATCTTTCCTTTTGCATCAATGACCTTTACAGAGCCCTCTGCCTTAATGCCTTTGGCAACCTTTTTGATAATATTTCCGTCAACAAGTATATCAAGAGTATCGTCTATTTTATTTGCAGGGTCTACTACCCTGCCATTTTTAATTAATATTTTCATTTACTATCCTCTTTATTATCATAAGCAGATGGACTTTTTACGAAGCCGTAGCTTTTTCTCCTGAAAGCAAATACATAACTGCCATCCTCACTGCCACCCCGTTTGTAACCTGCTCAAGAATAACTGTTGACTTATCCTCTGACAGCTCAGGTGATATCTCCACACCCCAGTTTACAGGCCCTGGATGCATAACAATTGCATCATCCTTTGCAAATTTTAATCTCTCCTTTGTCAGACAATATTGCATTGAATATTCCCTTATGTCCGGGAAATAGCTCTTGCCCTGCCTCTCAAGGATATCTGACCTTGCAACACGGCTGTGGGTTATATCGCCTACAATAGCTACTGTTAAGCCATCAAGCCTTCCTTTTTTCTCCCTTATGGTAAACATATCAAGGAGCGCCTGTGTTGGATGCTCATGGCATCCATCGCCGGCATTTATAACAGAGCTTTTTAATCCTTTGGCAAGTATATACGGCGCTCCTGCTGCGGAATGTCTGATTACAATAATATCAGACCTCATCGCCTCAATATTTCTTGCAGTATCAAGGAGCGTCTCTCCTTTAACAACACTGCTTGTTGAAACAGCGATATTCAACACATCAGCGCTCAACCTTTTTGCAGCAAGCTCAAAGGATGTCCTTGTCCTTGTGCTCGGCTCATAAAAGAGATTCACCACTGTCTTGCCGCGCAAGGTCGGCACCTTTTTTATATCCCTTCCTGTAACCTCTTTAAAGGAGTCTGCTGTATCTATAATCAGCTTTATGTCATCCGAGCTAAGCTCTTGTATTTCAAGCAAATCCTTCTTGTTTAATGGCATAAATTTCCCCTAACATTCAAATCAGCATAATCTGCCCTTATTGGCAGCTCCCTGTGTCCCCTGTCAATCAATACAGCCAATTGTATCTGTATTGGCCTTCCAAAGTCCATAAGGCTGTCCATTGCCGCCCTAATTGACCTGCCTGTATACAGGACATCATCAACTAATACAATCTTCTTATCAGATATGGAAAAAGGTATCTCTGTCTTTTTTAATACAGGCTGCTCTTTTTTGGTAGACAGGTCATCGCGGTATAATGTTATATCAAGTATGCCGAGCGACAGTTCCACCCCTTCTATCTCCTTTATAAAATTTACCAGCCTCTTTGCAAGATGCGCCCCGCCTGTCCTGATGCCAACAAGAACCAAATCCCCTGTCCCCTTATTCTTTTCAACAATCTCATGGGAGATTCGGCGCAAGGCGCGGTTAATCTCAGTAGCATCCATTACTATCTTTTTTTCTTTCCATTTACCAGCCATAGTTATTCAAGCCTCTTTTGGGCACAAAAAAACCCAGCCTATCAAAAGACAAGCTGGGTTTCTTATAAATTTTTAAATTTTTCATTTAATTTCCCTTACCAGCCTCACAGGACTGATTTAAAGAGGTTCAATTCAATTTGTTACTACATCATATAAGAAATTACTACATCATATAAGAAATACCTGCTTCTTGTCAAGGACTTTTTTTATCTCTATCTCTTTTTAAGAAATTCCTTTAATCTTTCAAGGCCATTGTCTTTGCTGAATATAAGAAAACCAATAAAGAATAAAAATATAGATGTCTGAAAACCTCAACAAACTCTCGCATAATATCATCTAATCTATATTTTTCTCCTGAGTTTAAAGCTTAAAAAAATACGCAAGCAAATTAATGGTATATAAACAACAAATAACAGAGGAACAATTAGTTGTATAAGAAATTCTAAGTCAGGATTACGTATTTTCTGCATAAATGTAATAATATGCCTGAACAATGCCTTTGTCAAGAACCTAAAATCTAATCCAGAGTGCTACTATGCTGAATATTTTTTTTATTAGTACAAAAGGAAGGCTCCTTTACAGCCTCCTCCTAAAGATTGAAAAGAAATGCTCAATTGCCTTTTCCCAGAATGGCCTTTTTACCCATTTTTCAATATCAATCCTTTCTGAGTGCTTTAAGTCCTCAAAAAAGACCTGCTCCATTAGCCTGCCGAAGCCTTCGTCTAAAATGCCGACATTGCCCTCATCATTCCTCCTCAGGGATTGAAAATCTAAATTGGCAGAGCCGACAATGCTGAAACAGCAGTCAAAGACAGCAGTCTTTGCATGTAGTATCTCTCCCTGATAATAATATATCTCAACGCCTGCCTTTAACAATCTGGTAAAAAACGCCCTTCCAGCATAATATGCAGCTAATACATCGCTCTTGCCAGGGACAAGGAGCTTTACATTAACACCACATTTAACTGCATCTTCCAGGCTCTTTAGCATCATCCTGCTTGGAACAAAATATGCTGTGGTAAAATAAATGCTTCTCTTTGAAGAGTTTATACAGTAATAAAGCAATTTCCTCATCCTCTTTCTACCCTTTGATGAGGCTGCGAAGATTGGAATTATCAAAACACCATCTGAAAAGACCTCCCCCCTCCTCTGCCATTGTAATGGCTCTCCACCCCATCTCTTCCAGCTCTTATTGAATATGTCCAAAAGGACAGAGACAACAGGCCCTTCAATTAATACACCGGTATCCCTCCAACCCCTTATCCTTGTCTTGCGGAATTTATATCCCCTGTATTCATTTGCAATGTTTAAACCGCCTGTAAATGCCTTGATGCCGTCAACTATTATCAGTTTTTTATGGTCGCGGATAAGGTATTGCAAAGGTGTTTGCCACTTAAAAGTTCGCGAGGCACGGAGTTGAACCCCAGCCTCTCTTAATTCAGACCAGAAGGATTCTGATGTTAACAAGGAGCCGAAGTGGTCATAGAGGAGATATATCTTTACGCCTTGCCTTGCTTTTTGTTTTAGGAGGTTCCCAAATTCTATACCTGTTTCGTCATCCCTGAAGATATAAAACTCTATACATACATATTCTTTGGCATTATGGACAGTATTAAAGATTGCATCAAAGGCATCCCTTCCCTTATAGAGAAGCTTAGCCATGTTGCCATTGGTAAAATCTATCCCTGCAATCTGCTCTAATGTGTGTTTATCAAAACCCTCTTTTACATTGGAAATGGTGCCCCCGACACGATTCGAACGTGCGGCCAACAGTTTAGGAAACTGCTGCTCTATCCTGCTGAGCTACGGGGGCATTTTAAATCCCGGAAGGGTTTATTTAATAAGTAATAAGTGATAATATGTTCTGGCCGTTTAGCTTTTCTCTCCCTTTCAGCACTGCCAGTTCAATCAGAAATGCTATGCCGACAATAGTGCCGCCAAGCTGTTTTATTAAGTCAACTGCTGCTGACATTGTACCGCCAGTTGCCAGGAGGTCGTCAACGATCAGAACCTTTTCACCCGGAGAGATGGCATCCTGATGTATTGCCAATGTATCTGTGCCGTACTCAAGTTCATATTTTGCCTCATACACATCGCTTGGCAGTTTTCCGGGCTTTCTTATGGGAACAAAACCTGCATTCAATTGATGGGCAAGAGGCGCGCCAAATATGAACCCCCTTGACTCTATGCCAACAACCTTCTGAACACCCTCGTCTTTATAAAATGATACAAATTTATTTATTACCTTATTAAAGGCTTCTTTATCTTTTAATAATGTTGTAATATCTCTGAATAATATGCCTTCTTTTGGAAAATCAGGAATATCACGTATCTTTGATTTTATATCCATTCCTGCACAGCCTCCCTCTTAATATTTATTTCAAAATTACAACAACTCTTCAAATTTGATTGACCTTTTATTAGTTATAAATCTCAATTTTGACAGCGCTGTTGCCTCTATCTGCCTTACCCGTTCCCTTGTAATGCCAAACTGCTTGCCAATAACCTCCAGCGTCCGCGGCTCGCTGCCATCCAGTCCAAAACGCATCAGTATAATCTCCCTTTCCATATCCTTCAGCAGGTCAAGCCATTTAATTATCTCCTCTCTTCTCTTAATCCCTTCTGTTGTCTTTACAGGAGACAGTATAGCTGTGTCTTCAATTATATCCTTTAATGAATTCTCGTCTTTATCACCCAATGGCCTGTCAAGGGAGTAGGTCTTTCTTATTATCTGCCTTATCTTCCTCACCTCTTCTACTTCAACACCCATCTTTTCTGCCACCTCTTCAACTGACGGCTCTCTTCCCAAATCCTGTATAAGAGGCCCAAGCACTGACATAAAGCTGTTGATGCTCTCTGCAATGTGCACTGGAAGGCGGATTGTCCTTGTCTGATTAATTATTGCCCTTTCAATGGACTGCCTTATCCACCATGATGCATATGTGCTGAACTTAAAACCCTTTTCGTATTTAAATTTCTCTACAGCCTTCATCAGGCCAAGGTTTCCCTCTTCAATTATATCTGAAAATGGAAGCCCTCTATTGATATATCTTTTTCCAATGTTAACCACAAGGCGCAGATTTGATTCTATCATCTTCTGCCTTGCTGCCTCATCGCCTTTTATTATCCTCTTTGCAAGCTCCTGCTCCTCATCAAATGTCAGGAGCGGCGATTTTCTAATCTCTTTGAGATATGAACGGATTGTATCTAAGCCGCCCTCTTCTTCTATCTCTGACTCTGTCTCAGGTTTTTCTTCATCAATCTCATCTTCATCCTCATCCTTTAACACCGCTCCAAAGGGGTCATCAGCCTCCTCAAGCTCTATATCACTATTCTTTGTCTCTTCATCCTTTAATAATCTGTCTTCTAATGCCATCTTATAAGACTTTTTCTTTTTTGATATCATATTGCCTCCAAAGGCTTTTTAAATATTATAACAAAAAAATTTTTAAGGCAAGAAAAAAAGAGGATTAATCGGTTTCTCATCCTTCCTTACCTCAAAGTGAAGGTGATAGCCGCTTGCATTACCGCTGTTGCCGACCCTTCCTATCACCTGCCCCTTTTTTACATCATCTCCTTCTTCTAAAATATTTTCCAGATTATGCGCATAGACAGTAGAGAATTCACTGTTGTGTTTAATAACAATCATCTTGCCGTAATCATTAAAATTCCGCCCGGAAAATGTTACTATCCCGCCTGCAGCAGCCTTTATTGGTGTTCCTTTAGGAACACTTATGTCAACGCCATCGTGTTTTTTGCCGTTTCTATTACCGTAAGGAGATGTGACCTTGCCATTTACAGGCCAGCCCAGTTCAATCTCTCTATTAACAGATGGAGGGATAGATGCTTTTTTTACATGTGCATCCGCTGGCCTATATATCTCAACCTCCAATATCTTTTCAGCATTAGGAATGAAAATCAAACCGCCTGTTTTTATTTCAGTTGCATCCTCAAGATTATTTGCCTTTGCAAGAAGCTCTAAATCTATGCCGTATGTCTTTGCAATGCGCCAGAGTGTCTGGCCTCTTTTTATCTTATGGTAAACGCCTTTGCTGTCGGTTTGCTTTGTGGGAACTGTAGAACATGAAATAGTTGAAAAGACAATATTGACAGTGATCAACAATACCAGAAGTCGTAAAAGGGGTCTTTTAATCTCTTTAACCTCCTTTTTCACTATGTTAGACAGAGGTAATCGGGGTCGTCCCCGATTCCAGTATATTAAAATCTGATAGAAAAATCAGGATACATCCCTTCATATTCTTTCCACTCTATCTTTATATCTGAAACCCTTGCAGCACTCGGGCCTATCCTTAATTTTTCTATAAACTTTTTTATGCTGTCAATCTCGCCCTCTACCTCTACCTGCACCCTGCCGTCCGGAAGATTTTTTGAAAAGCCTGCTAAGTTCAATTCTGCTGCTATATCCTCTGTAAAAAATCTGTATCCAACCCCATGCACCCTGCCGCTTACAAATATCTCTGCCCTTCCCTTGCTGTTAAGCATATCATAGCACCTTCATAATTGGTCGGGGCGAGAGGATTTGAACCTCCGACATCCTGGTCCCGAACCAGGCGCGCTACCGGGCTGCGCTACGCCCCGAATAAATATGTTGGATAAATATCTATAATATACTAAATATATTTACACTTGTCAAACAAATTAATCCTTACCAACCTCTTTTTCGTCAAGATAGGCTCTGCCTTCTTCAATCTGTATAGTCTTGCCTGTAATCAATGAAAGATTATCATGGAATCTCTCTGCCTTTTTGGATGCCTCGTCAAACTTTCTTGAAGCCATATCAATATTCTTTCCGAGGCTGTTAAATAAATCAAAGAACCTTCCAAACCCCTGCTGTAAATCAACAAGCCTTCCCCTAATCTCCTGCGCCTGCTTTTCAATGTGCATGCCGCGCAGGCCGTAGGCAATTGCCATTAAATACGCATAAAAGCTGTTTGGCGATACAGGAACAACATGCCTTTCTAATGCAAAAGATAAGAGGCCTTTTTCTT
The DNA here is from genome assembly GCA_016214425.1 of Nitrospirota bacterium. GTDB lineage: Bacteria > Nitrospirota > CAKKRA01 > 9FT-COMBO-42-15 > 9FT-COMBO-42-15 > 9FT-COMBO-42-15. The sequence continues at coordinate 5,486 of JACRON010000147.1, read as the reverse complement.
CAACAAAGGCATCGTCTTTAATAATCACTTCGTAAAATACATTCTCAGCAGGTATATACATCATTGCAAAGTCATAGGTCCCTTCATCAGGCCTGATATATTTTTTTGATATGTCATTGATTAAGTTTTTCAGGTCTCTTACAAAATCCTTCTTTGCATTTTTTTTATCTGCTTCAGCCTCTGCCTTTTCTATTCTGTTAAAACTGTCAAGCGGAAATTTTGAATCAATCGGCACCAGATTGTCGCCTAATCTTATTACTGCATCCACCCGTTCGCCTGATTTAAAGGAATGTTGAATAGTATAATTTTTCGTAGGAAGAACCTGCCTAAGCAAATCCTCTAAAAAAAGCTCGCCGATATTGCCGCGAAGCTTTGGCGGTTTTAGTATATCCTGAAGTTTATTTATATCCTTTCCAAGCTCCTGCATGTTCTTTGCAGTTTCAGAAAGCTCGCCAAGCTTCTGCCTTACATCAGAAACTACCTTAGTTGTGCCTTCAAGCTGCTGAGAGATATTGCCCTGGGTCTTTGTAAGCTGTTCATGCATCGCATTTCTCAAAGAGTTTATATTCTGATTAAAAACATCAACCATAGAGGTAAGCTGTTTATTTATTGTCTCAAGATTCTTTACCTGTCCTTCACTCAATATCCTTGGCACATCTGTCTGCTGTTTCTGCATCTCAATCATCTGCCTGTTGATTTCAAGGAGCTGCTGCTGAAACATATCAGCGGTTTCAGGCCTCTTTTGCATCCTCCATAAAAAAAACAGAGTTATAGCAATCCCAGCAATCACTACTGCAAGCAATACTATCACAGCTTCATTTGACATTAATTTAATGTAACACATTACCTGCCTACATTTCAATAATAATTGCTTGCGCTGATATTATAAAGCAGATATAATCACACACCTAAAATGACAGACGAAATAACCATACGGCAGGAAATCAGAAACCTTCTTATAGATAATCTTCTAACTGCAAAGGATATTTCAAAGATAATCAGGATAAAAGAAAAGGATGCTATTGACCACCTTAATCATATTGCCAAATCTGTTGGAAAAAAGAATTTCATAATGGAGCCGTCTGTCTGCATGAAATGCGGTTTTGTGTTTAATAAAAGAGAGAGGCTCACAAGCCCGGGCAGATGCCCTGTCTGCAAGCACGAAGGCATATCAGAGCCGAGGTTTGGAATAAAAAAGGAAGACTGACTCTATCAGGCGTCTCAGAAAAGGGTTGATACCCCTCAGCAATGGGCTGAGGCTGCGCAATGTGGCTGCACCTGACCAGTGCAGAGATGGCCGTGGATTTTGGTGGTTTAGTTAATTCTTGCTTTCTGCAGTAAGTTCTAAATTTTTTATTAAATCTTGGATAATACATTTCGTTGCTAATGCCAGCACCTTGTAATATGCCGTATCAGTTGCTTTTTCCATGTCATCCGCAAATTGTGGCGCCCATTTCAAAATATGCTCAACAAGGAAACGTTTTGCTAAATTTTCATAATAAAATCTTTTTTCAGGGCAATCATCTATATTTTTATACAAAACAGCTAAAAAATTTAGTTCAGCGCCAATATGGTCATACATTACATTCTGGTCATTAATAGCAAGACCCATTTCAGCATAAAATGCGCGGACATCATCATACGCCTCTTGCATCATCAACCTCTTAGGAGATGTATAAACAGATTCCCAGAGAGGGCATGGAAGTTTATACGGACCAATAAAAAGCCTTGTATATTCCCAGAGTAAATCTTCAAGTTCCCTTTCTGAGTCGAGGTCTATTTCATCAATGGTATTTTTTAATTCCGCCAAAAAATAGGGAGTATCTTCGGAGAGCAATTTCTTCCAGTTCTCCAATGCCTCTTTAGATGGCTTGCATAAATACATGCTGCTCAATAAACTCAATGTTCTTGATAAATCCAGCGTCATGATATTCATCATTACCCCCTATTTATTTTCAGAGAACTTAACTGACGGTATTGTCAATTTAGGGTCAGCAAACCCCGGCAATCTGTCCTTAAGAGGCCTTCGGTATATTTCAGGTGGCGTTTTCTGTCCCTCGATGTCGGACAGTTTCCCGTGCCACAAAGAGTATCCCAGACATGTCCTTACACAAGCCGGGGGAAGTCCCTCTTTCAGGCGATGATAGCAGAGGTTGCATTTGTCTACTTTCTTCTTCTTCTCGTCGAACTGTGGAGCGCCATAGGGACATGCCGCCATGCAACGTTTACAGCCGATACATTTTTCCTGATTGTGCAGCACGACTCCGAATGTATCTTCCTTTGTATATGCGCCGACAGGGCATGCCTTCTGGCAAGCTGGTTCTTCACAGTGGTTGCAGGCTGTTGAGATGTAACGGACTTTAACATTCGGAAACTTGCCTTCTTCCTTGATAATGACCCTCCTGCGCCTGACACCTATCGGAAGGTCGAACTCCTGTTTGCAGCCTGCCTCACATGCCCTGCATGCAATGCAGTTATTCTCGTTGTAATACCATCCTATCTGATTTGGATTCTTAGCCATTTATCTATCCTCCTTATGCCTTCGTTACTTTCACGCCGATCTCTTTGTGAACGGCCATACCAGAGAACTTTTCCGCCTTGCCCGGCAAGAACTGCCCATCAGAGGTACCGGCGACTGACCACTTATTGAGCTTGTTCATTGACCCCTTTGCCACTTTTCCGAAAGCCCAGTGTCCATATCCATGCTGAAGCGCGACCACCTCAGGATGTATTCTTTCGGTTACCTGCACCGTTCCCTTTGCCTTGGCAAAAGGAGATTCAATCCAGACGGCGTCTCCATCCTTTAGCCCGAGTTTGGCGGCAGTCGCTGCATTGATCATAAGCGGGTTGTCGGGCTTCATCTCCATAAGATAGTCATTATTAAATGTTCTTGAATGCGTATGCTCTGCCTGTTTGAAGTTAATAAGATGGAGCGGGAATTCGGATGTAGGCTTATCCTCAGGGTCGCTGTATTCAGGCAGCCCGCTGTAATTGTTCTTTTTCAGGAATGTTGAGGTCAGCTCAAGCTTTCTTGTCGGCGTCTCAAAACCTTTAACGATTTTGTCCCCGACTTTAAGACCCACTGCCTTGGCCTTGCCATCCTTGCCGGGCTTCTCCTTAACAACCCCGGTCTTTTCATCAACACTCCCCTCATCAGGCATTTTTACGTCCTTCCTGAATTTTTCATACTCTGTCTTGCCGGTCATAGCGAGGGTTGATTTCTTATAAGTCTCCCAGTTTTGTTCTTTGGAATATGGGGTTGGTGCGTATTCATCGGCATAATAGGCGTCATAAGAAAGATCAGCGGGAGAATATCCGTTCTTATCTTTCAGCCCCATCTTCTTAATAAGCGCCATTACAAACTCAACCTCGGTCATGCCGTTTATAACTGACTTAACAACAGGCTTCCTCAAACCCAGTACAGGCCATGTTACCCAATAACCGGTATAGTCATATCTTTCCAGATATACTGAACCTGGAATTATTATATCTGCCAGCTCCGCGGTCTCACTCATGTGCGTGTCATTAACCACCACATATTCAAGCTTTTTCAAAAACTCAATATTCTTCTTAACGTTTGGAACTGACATAACGAAATTCTGGAATACAAACATGCCCGCCTTCGGCGGAGTAACATCAGGACTCCAGTATTTACCTTCTACAACTGCATTTCTTGTCTCAACATAGATGCCGGAGCCGTGGCCTAATATATATTTTGTGCCCTTTCCGTCAACCCTCGGCTTCTTTAAAGAAGGCAAGTCCACATCAATCGCATGATGTGTGTTGCCTTTCTTGCTTGGGTTCATCATGGTCCCTTTCTTGTCCACCATCCCAAGAAGAGCGCACAGGTTGGTTATTGCATAACCGCCGAGTGTAGCATTTGTATGATGTCCCGGCCCGCTCCATGTATCGATAATGACGGGCTTTCCTGCCTTTGCAGTCTCACCAATCTCGGTAGCTATCTTTTCAATCGTTTTTGCAGGAACGCTTGTTATCTTTTCTGCCCATTCAGGGGTTTTGTCAGCAACATATTTTGCATACTCATCAAAACCAACGCACCACTCATTAATAAAAGCTTTATTAATGAGTTCTTTCTTTATCAAAACATGTCCAATAGCAAGAGCCATTGCTCCATCTGTCCCCGGTCTGATGGGAACCCATTCGTCAGCTTTGGATGCTGTCTGGCTATAAACCGGATCCACAATTACCATCTTCGCGCCTTTTGCCCTGCCTCTGTTCCATGTCCCGGGAAGATGCGTCCATTTCATTGCGCCAAGAGGATTCCATCCAAATACAAGTGCATAAGATGTATCTTCAAAACTTGCGAGGGGACGCTCATCACCCATCAATAGTTTGAAAGACGCCTTCCTTGATACATCACAGAGGTTAGCATGGTTATGGTAGTTTGGGGTTCCATACATCTTACAGAAGTCCTGCTGTATATGGGTAAAGGAATGGTCCTCACTAAACCATACAAGGCTTTCAGCGCCATACTTATCCTTGATCTTCTGGAGGTTCTCGGCAACCTGTGTTACTGCCTCATCCCATGAAATAGCCTTCCATTTGCCGCTGCCTCTTTCTCCGACCCTTACCATGGGAGTTTTCAGCCGGTCCGGGTCATAAAGGCTTCTCAGTCCCGAATTCCCCTTTGGACATATTCTTGCAGCGCAATCTTTATCATTGTACAAAGAGCCGAGTTCGTTTATTACAGTCTCATAGTTTGTGGATATATTGGCGACATTAACAGGGTTTGCAAGCGCTTCAATCTTTACTGCCCTGCCGTTGACAACCTTAACCTTAATACCGGACTGGCCTCCGCACATATTGCAGTTGCTGTTAATCCATTCGCCCTCTTTCAGTGATTTCTCCTGAGCGCTTGCTTCTCTAAACAGTCCAAGCTTGTCATCCCAGAGAATGCCGCTGGCAACAGCCGCTCCCGCGAGGGCTGACGCCCATTTAAAAAAAGACCTTCTGGTAAATTCTTTACCTGTAGCCTTTTCAAAAAGACCTTTCTCTTCTTCTGTTATAACTCTCTTATCACTCATTAGCATCCCTCCTTGTTATTGTGCAAATAATACCTTTGCACCCTTTACGCCACCGCTGTGGCAGCCGGCGCAAAGCTGCGGGTCAACCTGTTTCCTTAATGCAGACGCAGAGCCTTCCCTTAAATCAATGGAGTTATGGCAATCAGAACAATTTTTTGGAGTTCCAAGCTTTGATTCAAGGTGAGTCCTGTGAAATGTTTTGAATTTTTTATTGAGAGGAACATCTTTATTGATGTTTGCATGGCATGCAAGGCATTCCTTATTGCTCATTTTGCCTGCATTTTTATGCATCTCAATAAAATTCTTCTCTGCAGCAACTGCCACCGAAACAAACATAAGCACAACACATACAACTAAAAACTTTTTCATAAACCTCCTCCTTTCGGTCTTTAGTGAAGTGTGATAGTTACAGACTATTAAGGCTTTCCCTCTTACCCCTTT
>JACRON010000010.1 GCA_016214425.1 Nitrospirota bacterium | reverse complement strand
CCTTGATGATATTTCATCAGGCAGAAAAGAGGATGCAACACCCAGGGATGCAATCAATAAAAAATATGAAATACTGACTAAGAGGGAAAAGGCTTCAGCAGATAAGATAGAAGAGAAGGTTGAGGCAGATGACGGTTCAATTGAACGGGTTTATAAGTCATTGGATAAGATATTTGTTGAAAGAGACAGCCATGAAACTGAAGAGGTTGATGTAGAAGGCGTCTTTAAAGAGGTAGAAGCTGAAGAAGAGGAGGCTGTTGAAGAGTCGCCAGTAAAGGCAGAGAAGCCTGTAGATCGCAGTCATATCGGCAGGCGCGCTTCAGATGTAAGCGACCTTGAAAAGAGGATTATTCGTGTTCAGATTGACCAGCTTTCAAACTTAATGAACCTTGTTGGCGAATTGGTTGTTAACAGAAACAGGCTTATCGGCCAGCTTGAACATGTTAAGGATATAAGGGATGAGCTTGTAAAGAACAAGGCAAGGCTTTTAAAGGTTGTAAAGGACTTTGAGAGTAAATATGAATTCAGCATGTCACACAAGAGTTTTTCCTCCACAGGTAAAAAGCCTTCAGAAAAAGAAGGTAGTTCAGGGCATTTAGAAGGTTTTTTTGAGCTTGAGTTTGACAGATACGATGATTTTAATCTCTTATCCCGCAAATTAGTTGAGATTACAAATGACATGTCCGAGATAATGGGGTCCCTTTCTGACTTCTTCAATAAGATAGATGAAGGCACAATACAGATAAGCAAGATAACCACAAACCTGCAGCAGGAGATTACCGCTGTAAGGATGGTTGAGATAGAAAAGCTCTTCCAGAGGTTCTCAAGGCTGGTCAGGGATGTGTCCCAGGGTGAAAATAAGAAGGTAAGGCTGGAGTTTGTGGGCGGCGAGACAAAAATAGACAAGGCAATCTTTGAGCTGATAACTGACCCATTAGTCCATATAATCAGGAACGCTATATCCCATGGCATTGAGATGCCCCATGACCGTAAACTATCAGGAAAGGAAGATACAGGTGTTGTTTTTGTAAGGGCATATCAGGAAGGCAATAATGTTGTTATTGAGATAGGCGACGACGGTAGAGGCATAGACCCTGATGCGGTCAGAGAGACTGCTGTTGAAAAGGGCTATATTGCCAAATTTGAGGAAAAGACACTTACAGATGAAGATGCTATAAACCTTATCTTCCTGCCCGGCTTCTCCACATCCAGAGAAATAAACGCCCTTTCAGGAAGAGGAGTGGGGATGGATGTGGTCAGGACAAATATAACAAAGATGAACGGCCAGATTGAGGTTCATACAGAGGTTGGATTAGGCACTAAATTCATTATAAAACTCCCTGCAACACTCGCTGTTTCACATGCATTGATTATCAAATCAATAGACCAGGAGTTTGCTGTTCCATTGAATCTGATTGACGAGACAACAAGGGTTTCACAGAGGGATATTGACTATGTTGCTGGTTCTGAGGTAATGAATCTCAGGGACAAGATTATTCCCTTTATCAGGCTGAATAACATACTTGGTTTTGATGCTAAAAAAGAGGGCAGCCGCTCTTCCGCAGAATTATATCCTACACTTATATTAAAATTAGCAGATAAAAAGATAGCCTTAATGGTTGATGAAATAGTTGCACAGGAGGAGATTGTTGTAAAGAGTATGGGCGAATATCTGAAAAGCATTGGCCTATTTTCTGGTGCAACTATCTCTGGCGAGGGCAATGTAAGATTTATCATAGATACAGCAGCCCTGATTGAGGAGAGCCTCTTAACAGGCAGGAAGGGTATAAGCGTTAAGACAAGCCTTAAGCCGGAGGAAAAGGCAGGGGAAGCAGCAGCTGCATCAACAGTAAAAAAGCGTGAAACCCTCCTTGAAAAGCCAAAGGTCATTATTGTAGATGATTCTATCAGCATAAGAAAATATGTGAGCCACTTCCTTACAAGGGCAGGTTACGAGGTTGAGGTTGCAAGCGATGGTTTTGAGGCATTAAACAAGATAGGCCAGATAAAGGTTGACCTGATAGTAACAGACCTTGAGATGCCTGTAATGCACGGCTATGAGCTTATAGCAGAATTAAAGAGGGTTCCTGATTTAAGCAAAATCCCGATAATTGTCCTGACATCAAGGGCAGGCGAAAAGCACAGGCAGAAGGCCTTTGAGATGGGCGCACAGGAGTATGTTGTCAAGCCCTTTGAAGAGGATGTGCTGATAGAGAGCATTAAGAAATTATTAAAATAAGTCAAATAGGTCTATAGGTCATATAAATAAGTCTTATAGGGTGTATAGGTTATTTCATGGAGAGACCAAAAAGCGAAGAGCAGGTTATAATCTTTTTATTAAGAGGCGATAAGTTTGGCGTAAGCATAAGAAATCTGGTTGAAGTCAGTAAATTAGAGGGATTGAAAAGGGAAGGTGATAAAGGGATATACGAAGGCAAATTAATGCTGAGGGAGCATGAGGTGCCTGTTGTAAACTTAAGCATGCTCTTTCATCTCGGAGAAGGGGATAACAGCGAGAATGTAAGGATAATTGTATTGGGGAAGTCCTCAAAAAAGATGATAGGCTTAAAAGTAGACGCAGTATCAGAAGTTATTACCTATCCCCTTAGGTCAGTAAGGCCGGTGCCGAAGATGATTATGGATAACACCATTAATTACTTCCTCGGTATCGGCAGGGTTAAGGAGGAAGATGTTCTCTTTTTAAATGACGATGAAATAATCACTGCAACAGGCAGCGGGAAGACCTGATGGTAAACAGGGCCTCCGAAATTCAGTTTATGATATTTCGGATACTTGATAAACTTTTTGGTGTTAAGCTTGCTGAGACAGTTGAGATAATATCACCTGCGAAGATTCGGGAAGTCCCCCTTTCTTACTTCTATGTAAAGGGGATAATGGATTACAGGGGCGACTTCTTGCCTGTTCTGAGTTTAAGGAGGAGATTCAGCCTTGACGACCCTATTGACGGCGAGAGGTTTATTTTAGTGGTAAAGGCAGAGGAGCGGTTTGGCCTCACCATTGACGAGGTCATGGGAATAGTAACAGTAAGCGATGATAAGATAGAGCCGTCTCCGCCAAAGGTTATGGGGATTGGTTCTAAGTATATATCAGGGGTAATAAAATACGATGAGAGGCAGACAGTAATACTTGATATGCGCGTGCTTTTTTCAACACAATCAAGGATTCAATTAGTCCTTTAAGAGGAAGAAGAGATGCCCAGAAAATTGCTTCTTGCAGACAGCAGCATAACAATCCAGAAGGTGGTTGAACTCAGCCTTTCTGACGAGGGCTTTCAGGTTACATCAGCAAGGGACGGTGATGCAGCCTTAAAGTTGGCAGCAGAGATAAAGCCGGACATAGTCCTTGCAGATATCTTTCTGCCCTCAATTGACGGCTATGATCTGTGCAAAAGGATGAAGGCAGATCCGAACCTGAAAGATATCCCGGTAATACTACTGGTCGGGAAGTCAGAATTCTTTGATATGAACAAGGCGAATCTTTCAGGTGCAGCAGATTTCATAAACAAGCCTTTTGAATCCTCAGAGCTTATTGAAAAGGTTAAAAGCTATGCAGAAAGTAACGAGGCATACGAGGTTGTTGAGCTTACAGAGGAAGAAGGTATTGATATAAAGCCGGTTAAGAAATCGCCTGTATCTGCTGCAATGCCTTCTATGACTGAGGAGGATATAATGCCTATAAAAGAGGTAGCTGAACCTCAGATAGAGAAGGGTCTTTCAGAAGAGATGGAACTCGTTTCATTTGAGAATCTTGATAAGGCAAGGGAGCTTGAAGATACAATAATTCCTAAAACTCCACTAATAGAGCCCAAAGATGAGAAGGCAGAAGAGAATATCCCATTTTATGACATAACTGAGCTTGAAGAACCTGCTGAGGCAAAAATAGCAGCAAAGATAGTGTCTAAAGAGGATTTAGATGCTGCTATAAAAGGCATAGTTTCTCCTGATGAGCTAAGACAGAGACTGGCATCAGTTCTTCAAAGCAGCGTAAGTGAGCTTTTAAAGACAATATCCGCTAATGAATTAAGAGGGCAGATTGTATCAGCAGTGCAAAAATACGGCAAAGAGATAGCATCAGGGATTTCCAAAGACGAGATTATGGCTGAAATGAACAGGATACTGAATCAGATGGTAAGGGAGAGGGTTGGCGGTGTTTCTTCTCAGGAGATGAAAGAGGAGCAGATTCGGGTTATAAGGGAGGCAGCAAAGGATGCGGTAAAATCAATCTCACCTGATGCTGTTATGAAGGAATTGAAGAAGGGCATTGATGAAGAAGGGAAGAAGATTTTAGAGAGTATATCATCAAGCGATGCAGTAAAAGTGATAGTAAGAGAAAACATTCAGAGATTCGTGCCCAGCGATATAAAAAATGATATCCTCCCGATTATAGAACAGGAGGCAAAGAGGCTTGTTCAGGGTGTATCAATAGATGAGATAAGAAGCGAGATTGAGAAATCCACAGCAAGAATATTTGAAGAAAAGATTGAAGGCATGATTCTCAATATTTCTAAGGATATAATAGAAAAGATTACATGGGAGATTGTTCCATCCCTTGCAGAGGTGATAATAAACAGGGAGATTGAAAAGATTACTGCTGAAGGTGGCTAACTCATCATTTTATATTTTGCCTATCAAATGACAATTTTTGTCATTTTCCATTCCTTACAGAATTTGTTTATCTTATAACAGCTCAATTTTATTCCTATTTGCATTCTGGCACGAAATTTGCACTTATTCTTATTAGATGACTAATATTAGCTTATAAAGCTAATAAATCATCGGTGCTTGGCACGCAGCTTTATGCCAAGTGGAGGAATGCTTTTATGTTTAATAGGAATAGAGGGTACCCTATAGTCATTGCTATAATCCTCGTACTTATCTTATCTGTTGCAATATATGGCAATGCGGTTGCTGAGGATGGAATATCCAAAGAAAGACAGGGTTCCTTTGAAGAGGTAATCCAGCCATGGATAAAAGGCTGGTTTATTGATCATGCTGTAGAGATTAGTCATACAGATAATGTTAAAGTTGAGAGAAGGCTTGTTAGTTCTACTCTTTACAGATTTGAAAACATAGATGAACAGGAAAGGTATTCTGTGAGCGTCATTTACCATGTAGTTATACTTGATAGACCTTCTAATATAATTATTCAGGGATTGAAAGAGCAACAGATTATTTTCTTGCTCAAGGGCAATGATGTAATTGATTACTTCCCCTTTGATGAATACTGGAAAGAAAATATCCTGATAATTCAATAAATTATAATAAGTCTGACCAAACAAGGCCTCTGGCATAATAATTGCTTAATTTAGTAAATGAGTGTTATAATTTCTATCCATCTTCCCACCTTAAGGGAGCGGAAAGAGGATATCCCTTTGCAGTAAAAAATTTTGCAATTGTACAGAATTGAATAGGGAATAATTGGAAAAAGGAGGTGACATTTTAAAAGTTATTATTCTCTTTTTTAAAAAGGCTTTTTTTAAATCTTCTAAAGGTCTTTCTTAAAGAAGGCTGAAAAACGAAGAAGGAGGAAAATAAAATGTATACCATGTATAAAGAAATAGAAATTTTTGAAACAAAGGAAAAGGTCGGGACAGGATGGCTACCGCCATTACCAAGTTTTCGTGATTATACAGCAGAACAGCCCGAGATCGCCATGATGGTCAAAAAATTAGGTGCTCCACCCAAAGCACCTGCCCTGCCTGCCACAGTAGATTTACGGCAATGGTGTTCTGATATAGAAAATCAGGGTAGCCTCGGCTCATGTACTGCACATGCTGCTGTAGGAATAGTGGAGTACTTTGAGCGGAAGGCCTTTGGCAAGCATATTGATGGTTCTCGCCTCTTTATATATAAGGCTACTCGTAATCTAATGGGTGTGACTGGTGATACTGGTGCGTGGCTAAGAAATACTATGGGTGCTGTGGTCCATTGTGGCGTCCCAGCAGAAAAGTACTGGCTATATACTGACCAGAAACCAGACTTTGATAAGGAACCCCTATCCTTTGTCTATGCTGTAGCAGACAATTACGAGGCGCTTAAGTATTTCTGCCATGACCCGCTGGACATGAATGTGCCTCCTGCTACTGTGCTTGCCAGCGTGAAGCAATATCTTGCTGCTGGAATTCCCTCCATGTTTGGATTTTGGGGATTTCCATCATCTGGTCAGTCAAATGTCAAAGGTGGTATCCCATATCCCTGTCCTGGTGAGAGCGCTCAGTGGGGGCATGCTGTTGTTGTTATAGGTTACAATGATAACATGAAGATCAAGAACCTAAAGTGCAATAAGGAGACCACAGGCGCACTACTAATCCGTAACTCATGGGGAGTAAGTTGGGGTGATAAGGGTTATGGGTGGTTGCCATACGATTATGTTCTAAACAAGCTCGCTCTGGATTTTTGGTCACTCCTGAAGATGGAATGGGTCGATACAAAGCAGTTCGGCTTTTAAAAAGACCAAATCGCATTTGGCAACCTTAACCGGGAAGCTCAGTCACAATTCAAGATGTGCTGGAAAGTCACTTTTATTTGAATCAATATTCTGATTTTAAGGATGGCGCAGAGGCTGCCTTTACAGAGGCTTATGGTGTTTCACTTTAAACTATACTAAACTAAAAAGGAGGGTTTAATATTATGGCAAAAGGGATAGCTTTAGCAATCGGACTTAATTCAGTTGACCCAAAGCATTATAGCGGATGGTCTGGGGATTTAAATGCCTGTGAAGCTGATGCTGCTGATATGACAGATATTGCAAAATCAAAGGGATTTGCAGTAAAAAGTTTGCTGACGAAATCAGCTACACGGCCTAAGGTAATCGGCGAGATTTTAAGGGCGGCAAAGTCATTAAAATCAGGTGATATATTTATGCTGAGCTACTCTGGCCATGGCGGCCAATTGCCTGATATCAACAGCGATGAGCCTGATGCACAGGATGAAACATGGTGCCTATATGACGGTGAATTGGTTGACGATGAACTCTATGCTGAGCTCGGGAAATTTAAACAGGGTGTCCGTATGTTGGTTTTTTCAGATAGCTGCCACAGCGGTACGGTTGTAAAATTGGCCTATTATCATGGGACCACGAGTGCGAGAAGCTCAAATATTGGTTCGAGCGAGGTTAGATACCGTTACATGCCGCCGGATGTAGCGCTACGCACCTATCGTAATAACAAAAATTTCTATGACAAGATATTAAAAAACAGCAAACTGAAAAGTTCACAAGAGGCAGTCAAGGCTTCGGTTCTGCTGATCTCTGGCTGCCAGGATAATCAATTGTCCTCTGACGGCGACTTTAACGGGCTCTTTACAGCTAATCTTTTGCGGGTGTGGAACAATGGGAGATACAAAAGGGGCTATAAGTCATTTCATAGAGCGATTGTCAGACGCATGCCGCCAGACCAGACGCCAAATTATTATCGCGTGGGGCGGATTGATGCGGTATTTGAAGGGCAAAGGCCATTTACAATATAAAATCTGAAAACTTAGTTTACCAATGTAGAAGAATTTGCAGGGGTTATTCTTACACTGCTTTCAAAATTTGCTTGAACTTATTTATGAAAAGGGATAAATATGATAACCACACTACAAAAAAAGACTGCACAGGCAATTGTAAATATATTTGAGACAGGAAGGCCACTTGGTGATTATGGTTCTGTAACCGTCTTAAAAGGGGATACAGGACATCTCACCTATGGGCGCTCACAGACAACCCTTGCAAGTGGAAATCTTGCGCTCCTGCTTCACACCTATTGTGATGCAAAGGGCATGTTTTCAGATTCTTTAAGACCCTATCTGCCTGCCTTTGACCGCAGGGACTTCAGTCTTGATAATAATGAAAAAGTAAAGTCCTTGCTCAGACAGGCAGGGGATGACCCTGTGATGAGAAAGGTTCAGGATGATTTTTTTGACAGGATTTACTGGGAGACAGCTTTAAAATCCGCTGAATATATTAGTGTAGTTAAACCCCTCAGTATCACTGTAGTCTATGACAGCAGGGTTCATGGCTCATATTATACAATAAGAGAACTTACCAATCAGGAATATGGCGGTGCAAAAGATATTGGAGAGAAAAAATGGATAAAGGCATATGTTTCTGTAAGGCGAAACTGGCTTGCCAATCACAGCAATGCGCTATTACATAAAACAGTTTATCGCATGGACTCATTCAGGGATTTGATTAATAAAAATAAGTGGAATCTTTCCCTGCCTTTGACCGTTAGGAATGTTGTGATTAGCAAAGAGCTTTTCAGCGATGACTATGTTCCTCCAGCACTTATATCAGCAGAAGCAAACGAAAGGGTTTTATTCTTAACAAAGCCAATGATGAAGGGCGAGGATGTTAAAAGGCTGCAAAGGGCGCTCGGTTTTCCTGAAGGACGGATAGACGGGATTTTTGGAAAGGAGACTGATAAGGCTGTCCGTGATTTCCAGAGGGCTAACGGATTAAAGATTGATGGCAGGGCAGGCCCTGCAACATGGGCTGAACTTGGGTATTAATGAAAAATGATATGCTGTGCAGGCACATTTAAATCCAAGCTGAATAATTTTTGGCGATAACAGGAAATTTTGAGCCATAAGAATTTTCCAGACGGGATTTTATTGATATACTTTTTCGTCATCTTCTTGTAAAATACCGCAAGTATGAAAAAGAAAGGGTTTGATTTTTTCCCGCTGATTATAGCCTTTTTTGCAATCCTGAGCTACAGCAGGGTTTTGTTTTTCAGGGATGTGTTCTGGGATGACAATTGCTGGCTTATGGCCGCATATTCAAGCAGCACCCTTGACCAATTTCTTGATAAAGGATTTTATGAAATCAGAAGGGTATTATTAGGGGTTTTCTTATATTTCTTCTTTAGCCTTTCAAAGTCAACAGAGTATGCTTATCTGATATGGCACTCAGCAAATCTGAGTATTCAGATTCTTTCTCCTGTTTTTCTTTATCTGTTTCTAAACAATCTTTTAAAGGATAAAAAATCACTTTCATTTTTTACCGCCCTTAGCTTCGCAATCCTTCCGCTTGATATAACCCTGCCGTATCTTTCAGCAATAAACTATAGGATAGCCACTATGCTGGCCCTAATTTCCTTCTGGCTAACACAAAAGGCTTTTGCAGAAGGAGGTATACGCTGGGCGCTGCTTGTAGCAGCGCTTGTAATCTCAGCTATTTCTTATTATGTTTTTCTGGAGATGACCATAGTTTTTGAAGGAGCGAGATTGTTTGTCATAGGGTATATCTTCTACAAGAGGGGTTCAAAAGGAAAATTTTTAATAAAGGATACCATAAGATACTGGCTCCCATTCTTTCTAATTTGCATACCATTGGTGCTTTATAAACTGATTTATAAACCCTATGGTATTTACAGCGGCATGTATAAAACAGATTTTCTATTTTTTGTGAACTGGAAATTGCATGCAGATGTATTAAGGGTATTCTTGTTTGATCAATGGAAGAAGGAGCTTGGCATGAACGATGGTTTTATAGATGCATTAAGGGTATTTTTGTTTGGTCAAGGGGATATTTCCTTACCATATCTGAAAAATCTTAGCCTCTGGAGTATAATACTTGGAATTTTGGCAGCAGGCTACTCTTTTTTTCTATTAGAAAAAATGACGAATATTCCTGAAACCGGGTCAAAATATAACGGTGGCTTCAAAAACAGGTGGAACCTTGTGAGGACAGTTTTATTATTCGGATTGATTTTTTTAGTACCCCCAATGCTATTTCTTGAATTCGCTGGTTTAGAGATAAGCTCAGGCTTGTACAGCAGCCACTTA
>JACRON010000146.1 GCA_016214425.1 Nitrospirota bacterium | reverse complement strand
TCCTGATGTGGTCAGGGACCTTCTTAAAAGCGTATGCGTATCCGTGATTCAGACTATCCCTCAATTTCCCTGCCAGTTTTGTAACAATTGTCTGCTGGGGAACATGGCAGTCGCTGCATGCTGCCCAGTTCCTGTGCGCAGAATGAGACCAGTTATTATATTCCTTTCTCATTGTATGGCATGAAACACAAAATTCAGGTTTATCATTTAACAACAGCGAACCTTTAAAGGTTAATGGCAGCAGCGGCAGGAACAAGACTGCGGCAAAACCGAATATGAGTATTATCTTTGAAAATCTTCCAAAGGGTCTTTTCTGTATTAATCCGCGTGGGCTGATTGTAATTTTTTTCATGCAATTATGTAAAAGCAATATCCGTGCCAGACATATCAAACACTGAGATAACAGTTAACTAATTAATTTTACAATGTTTTTAAGATAAGCTGCTGTTTGGATATGAAATTACGGTGAGAAGACAATTATGAATGAGCTACATTTTCGTATAAAATTCTACAAAAAAGTAGGTTTTAATCTAAGACATTTTTTTGGATTTACAGGAAAAACCTGTTTAAAGAGGAAGTGGTATCAAGGCATAATACCCTCTTTCTGAAAATAGGGAAGATTGAATATACAATCCTTGTTAACGGAATGACGCCTTTGCTGAGAAATCGCACAAGAATGCCATTTGACGGCAGCGCAGAGACGCCTCCGATTATATCATCCGCCTTATCAAGCAGACCTTTTATATCAGCAATAAGAGGGCATTGCAGGGATAAATTATCAAAGATTAAATATAACACTGCCACTGCTGTGAATGACTCAAAAAAACCAAGGTCATCGTAATCCTCTATATCCGGCCTAAGGAGGATCCTCTCTGTAACAACAGGCTCATCACAGTATATTATCTCTGTCCTGCTTCTGTATTCCTTAAAGGAGAGATGCTCGCCTCTCGCATTCCTGCCAGTTGTAAAGGAGTCAAGTATAAAGGCAGTGGAAGACTCCTCCATATACACCTTCATCTTTTGTGAGTATAGGGAACCTGCAAATGGAATGACATATCCTGGAAGATATTCAAGGATGCCATTCTTCTTTACAAAGATTTCAGTATCCTGATGTGAAAAATCCTTAGAGCTTTTATATACCTTTGTTGCAGAGGGTGTAGTTATAAAGGCATGGGCATTGTTGTCAATGGTTATCCCTATCTCAATCTTGTCACCGCCAACAAGGCCTGATGTGGGGTTGACAATGTATGAATAGGCGCAGCCTGTCTCATCTAAATAAAAGGGCTGAAACGCGCACATGGGAATTGTTGAAAATGAGTCGTTGAGGATAGTTTTGCCATCCTGCCTTGTGAAGCATAGCCTGAGCCTGCCATGCTTTCCAATCCCCTGCAGCTCATTATCATTCAATGAATAGGACATCTTTTTTAATCCAGTTGATAACTGCATCAATGCCATTGCCATCCTTTATGTTTGTGAATATAAACGGCCTCTCGCCCCTCATTTTTCTTGCGTCCCTATCCATCACATCAAGGCTCGCGCCAACATAGGGAGCAAGGTCTGTCTTATTTATTACAAGCAGGTCAGATCGCATAATGCCAGGGCCGCCCTTCCTCGGTATCTTATCCCCGCCTGAGACATCAATCACATATATCCAGTTGTCAACAAGCTCAGGGCTGAAGCTCGCTGCAAGATTGTCGCCTCCGCTTTCAACAAAGATAATATCAAGATCAGGGAATCTTTCAATGAGGCTGTTGGCTGCCTCCTGATTTATTGAGGCGTCTTCTCTTATTGCTGTATGGGGACAGCCGCCTGTCTCAACGCCAATAATCCTCTCTGCCGGCAATGCCCCTGCCCTTATCAGAAACTCTGCATCCTCCTTTGTATAAATATCATTTGTAACCACTGCAATAAAGAAGGAAGAGGCCATCCTCTTGCAGAGCTGCTCTATCAGCGCTGTCTTTCCAGAGCCTACAGGCCCACCAACCCCGATCCTTACAGGCCTTGACATTCTTACTCCTCCTATGACTTAAATAATCTTGTATACAAATACTCATGCCTCATGGACATTATCTCAATAGAAGGCGCAAAGGAGGATATATCATCCTCTTTTAATGATTCCGCCTCTTTTGCAATCCTCACTAACAAAGGCTTTATTTCATTTATAACCCTTTGGCCGTCTGTATGGCCGAGCGGGATCAGTCTGATACCTGCGGCCACAAGCCCTGAGACATTAGAATACAGATAGGCAAGGAGCGCATCTTCTATATCCATTCCCAACACAGATGATACTGCCCCGGATACAACAGGGTGATGGCCATACATACTCTTTTCTTTAATCATGTTCAACAGCATATTCAGGAGGTCAGATTTATACATCTCTCCAATCACACAGATAATCTGCCTGCCAATATGTATGCTCCCCTCCCTCATCTCCCTTGTTAATTTCATTGAATGGATAAGCTTATCAAGACGCGCTATGTTCGCAATATCCTGGTTCTTTGCTGACTCATAGGAGAGCCTTGCAAACACAGCATCGCACCTGCCTATCATCCCAGTAAGATATGAGGTTAAAAATCTTATCAGGCCATCTCTATTTTTTATTAAACCCTCACTTACATAGGTCTCAAGGCCAAAGGAGTGCGCAAAGGCGCCTGAGGGAAAGAGGGAATCGGTTATCTGTAAAGTGTTTAATATCTGAATATGCTTATCCATGGGAGGTTGTGGTCCTGAAGGGTTCAAAGATGTCCTTCTTACATTCGTATCTTATGCCCAATCTTTTAAGCAGCCCTTCAATAAGATGATTATAAGGCGTCATTAACCTGCGATTAGAGAAAGATACAGGGGCATGCCTGTTGCCCAGCTCATAGGCTATCATTGCAGAGCCTGTTATATCGTCTAATTGGATGCTAATCACATCCTCTTTCTCAGCCTCAACAGCAATGCAGCATTTATCATCCCTATAGAGAATATCGCCATCATTTAGAATTGTCCCTGTGGGAAGGGCAATCGCAATCTCAACGCCTTTCTCTGTCTTTATTTTCTGCCTTGACTTTCTCCTATCCTCCCAGTTGAGGAAAACAGTATCCCTCTCAAGGCTGTTGAGATTAGCAGTAACGATTATCTTTTCTTTTACTATCAGCATAAGTTTTAAGTTCAATAAGTATGTCATTCCTGAGAAGCTTGTCCCTGCATGCATTAAGCAGGGAGCAGGAATCCGGTCATGCATAATATAGATTCCCGCTCAAAAACGCTGCGGGAATGACATTAAAGGTAATATGGCTTAATGCGTTTGTATCAAAACAAAAAATACCTCTGCGCCATAGGCAATATCTTTGCTGGCTCGCATTTTAACACCTCTCCATCAGCCCTCACAATATAAGTCTCAGGGTCTACCTCCATCTTTGGGAGGTAATTATTGTGTATCATGTCCTTCTTGCTGATGCTTCTGCACCTCTTTACAAAGGCAATCTTTTTTTGCAGGCCGAGTTTTTTGTGTATACCTTTTTCATAGGCTGACTTTGAGATAAATGTCAATGATGTGGAAAGGACTGCGCGTCCAAAGGCACCGAACATAGGCCTCATTATATATGGCTGAGGCGTTGGGATGGATGCATTGGCATCACCCATCTGGGCATAGGCAATAAAGCCGCCCTTTATAATCATCTTTGGCTTCACGCCAAAGAATGCAGGCTCCCAGAGCACAATATCCGCCATCTTTCCCTTTTCCACTGAACCCACATAATCTGAGATACCGTGTGTTATGGCAGGATTGATGGTATATTTTGCCGCATACCTCTTTGCCCTGAAATTGTCATTATCTCCCTTTTCCTCTTTTAGTCTTCCCCTCTGCTGTTTCATCTTGTGCGCTGTCTGCCATGTCCTGATGATTACCTCTCCAACACGGCCCATTGCCTGTGAGTCAGATGACATTATGCTAAATGCGCCCATATCATGGAGTATATCCTCTGCTGCAATGGTCTCTGCCCTTATCCTTGAATCAGCAAATGCAACATCCTCAGGTATGCGCGGGTTTAGGTGGTGGCACACCATCAGCATATCCAGATGCTCATCCATTGTGTTTATGGTAAAGGGCATGGTTGGGTTTGTGGATGATGGAAGCACATTAATCTCACCGCATATCTTTATAATATCAGGCGCATGGCCTCCGCCAGCGCCTTCTGTATGGTATGTATGAATTGTCCTACCCTTGAATGCAGCGATTGTGTCCTCCACAAAGCCAGCCTCATTAAGCGTGTCTGTGTGTATTGCTACTTGGACATCGTATTTATCAGCAACAGAGAGGCATGTGTCAATTGCCGCTGGCGTTGTGCCCCAGTCCTCATGGAGTTTAAGGCCCATTGCGCCTGCCTCAATCTGCTCTTTCAGGCTGTCGGGTCTTGATGAATTTCCCTTTCCAAGGAAACCGAGGTTTATGGGGAATCCCTCTGCTGACTCCAGCATCCGATGGATATTCCATGCGCCCGGGGTGCATGTGGTTGCATTTGTCCCTGTTGCAGGGCCAGTGCCGCCGCCTATCATGGTTGTTATGCCTGATGCAATCGCCTCTTCTATCTGCTGGGGGCAGATGAAATGTATATGAGAATCAATCCCGCCTGCAGTGGCAATCAGGCCCTCGCCTGCTATCACCTCTGTTGATGCGCCTATAATCAGCTCAGGGTGAATGCCATCCATCAGGTCAGGGTTGCCTGCCTTTCCAATGCCGCATATCTTTCCGTCCCTTATGCCAATATCAGCCTTCACAATGCCCCAGTAGTCAAGGATTACAGCATTTGTGATTACAACATCAGGCGCGCCCTTTTTCCTTGTGGCCTCTGGCGACTGTCCCATGCCATCTCGTATCACCTTTCCGCCGCCAAACTTCACCTCATCGCCATAAGTTGTATAATCCTTTTCTATCTCTATGATGACCTCTGTATCTGCAAGCCTGATCTTATCGCCCTTTGTTGGGCCAAACATATCTGCATATTGCCTTCTGTCCATCCTCAAGCCCATATCAGATACCTCCAAATCCCTTTTGTCTTGCCCTTTTTAATGCTGCATTCTTGGTCTTTGCATCATCAATCTTCCCATTTGTAAGGCCATTTAAGCCAAATACCTTCCTCTTGCCGCCAAGTCCAACAAGCTCCACCATCTTGTCCTGACCCGGCTCAAATCTCACAGCAGTCCCGGCAGGGATATTAAGCCTCATGCCAAAGGCCTTCTCCCTTTCAAAGAATAGCTCCCTGTTGGCCTCAAAAAAATGAAAATGAGAGCCAACCTGCACAGGCCTGTCGCCTGTATTCTTAACAATAAGAGAGATGGTCTTTCTATTTTTATTCGCCTCTATCGGCTCATCAGCTAAGATATATTCGCCTGGTATCATCTGAATCCTCCTCTATCTCACAGGATTATGTATGGTCACGAGCTTTGTGCCGTCAGGGAATGTCCCTTCCACCTGAATCTCCTTTATCATCTCTGGTACGCCATCCATCAGGTCATCCCTTTTCAGGATTGTGGCGCCATACTGCATAAGCTCTGCCACACCCTTTCCTTCCCTTATAGCCTCAAGCACATCTGCTGTGATGATAGCCACTGCCTCTGGATAATTTAGTTTGAGACCCTTTGCCTTCCTCTCCCTTGCAAGTGAGGCAGCAACATAAATAAGGAGCTTGTCCCGCTCCTTCTGTGAAAGCAGCATAAAAACACCTCCTTATTACAATGCCTCAATGCCCCGCTGGCCTGTCCTGATGGTTATTGCATCCTCAACATTTAATACAAAGACCTTCCCATCGCCGATATTCCCTGTCCTGCCTGTCTTCACAATAATATCAAGTATCTTCTCTACATCCTCATCCCTGCATACCAGTGTAAGGAGCTCTTTTGGCAGCTTTTCATACTTCATGCCGCCGATTACAATCCCCTTCTGCTTTCCGCGGCCCCTCACACTGAACTCTGTCAGTGATGGGAAACCAGCGTCTTTCAGGGTGTCAGTAACCTCCTTAAGCCTCTCAGGCCTTATGATCGCCCAGACCATCTTCATATAATGCCTCCTCTTAATAATCAAATTGTCAGATGATTCCTTATCTCTTCCCTGCTTAAATCGCCTACAGCCCCATTGAATACGATTGAGCCCTTCTCCATGATATAGCAGTAGTCAGAGAGGCGCAGGGCAAATTCCATAAACTGCTCAACAAGGAGGATGGATACATTCCCCTGCTCCTTTATGAATCTGATGGCATTCTCTATCTCATAAACAATTGAGGGCTGTATCCCCTCTGTCGGCTCATCCATGATAAGGAGCTTTGGCTCTGTTATAAGGGCGCGGGCAATCGCAAGCTGCTGCTGCTGGCCGCCGCTTAAATCCCCGCCCTTTCTTGCGAGCAGATTCTTCAATGCTGGAAACAGCTCAAATATCCCTTCAGGTATATCTGCCTTTTTCCCCCTCGCCTCAAGCCCGAGGAGGAGATTTTCCTGCACTGTTAGATGCGGGAATATATCGCGTCCCTGCGGCACATAGCCTATCCCATTTATTGCCCTCATCTCTGGGCTTAAGCCTGTAATATCTTTGCTGTCATAAAGTATATTGCCCTGAACAGGCCTTATCAAACCCATGATTGTCTTGAGCAGGGTTGTCTTGCCAACGCCATTTCTGCCCATGAGCGCAACCACCTGGCCATTGCCCACCTCAAGGTGCACATCCCTTAGGATAATTGACTCCCCATAGGCGCTGCTTATCCCATTAACTGAGAGCATCCTCTTTTTCCTCGCCTCCCCTGCCTAAATAAACATCAATCACAACAGGGTCATTCTTTACATGCTCAAATGTGCCCTCACAGAGTATGCCGCCTTCATGCAGGACTGTAACCTTTCTTGCAAAATGCCTAACAAAATTCATGTCATGCTCCACCACAAGCACAGACTTCTCCTTTGCGATCTCCATCAGTATCTCCCCTGTCCTGCTTCTTTCCTTTCCTGTCATGCCTGCCACAGGCTCATCAACGAGGAGCAGCATCGGCTCCTGTATTATTGTCATGGCAAGCTCAAGCCACTGCTTCTGGCCGTGGGAAAGAGAGCCTGCCTTCTGATGCGCCTCCCCTTTTAGCCCCACAACCTCAAACGTTGAAAATATCTTGTGCATGTCTTTGCTGTTCATTGTATAAAAGAGCGAAGAAAAAATGCCCCTCTTCCTCTTTAATGAAAGCTCCATGTTCTCAAAGACAGTCAGGTTTGCAAAGATAGAGGGTGTCTGAAATTTCCTGCTGATCCCGCACCTTGCTATCCTGTGTTCACTGAGCCTGAGTATATCTGTATCATCTCCAAAGACAACCCTGCCTTTTTCAGGCCTCACCTTACCGCATATCACATCAAGGAGCGTGGTCTTGCCTGCGCCATTCGGGCCGATAAGGAATCTCAGCTCCCCCTTGTCAATAAAGAAATTTACCCTGTTAAGCGCCTTAAAGCCGCTGAAATCTACTGTTACATCCTCCATGTATACAATAGTCCCTGCCATCACTCCCTCACATCAAATAGGCTATTTGTAACAGTTTAGTCATTCTAAAGAATGCCTAAACTTCAATACAAAATGAAAATTTCAAAATGTAAATTGCAAATTTTTAGTGATTTCTTTTCATAACTTTGCATTTTTCACTTTGCACTTTGCAATTTTCAATGATGTTTAGCGGTTCTTTTAGAAACGCTAAACAGTTTTGGCTATTTTTCTGCTGCATAATCAGTTTCACCCCTGTTAGATAAAACGCCCTTTTCCTCTGCTTTTTTACCCTTAAATCTCTCAAAAATCCCATAAACACCTGCCGGAAAAAAAAGCACCACACCTATAAATAATGCGCCTAAGAAATAGAGCCATATATCAGGAAAGGTTTCGCTAAGATAGCTCTTTGCCCCGTTTACTGTGATTGCGCCTATTACAGCGCCATTTAATGTCCCCCTCCCGCCTACAGCAACCCAGATAGCCATCTCCACTGATGGAAGTATCCCCATCATTGAAGGCGATATAATCCCTACCTGCGGCACATACAATGCCCCTGCAAGCCCTGAGAGCCCGGCAGAGAGCGCAAAGATGCCTATCTTGAAGATGGAAGGGTCATAGCCCAAGAATCTCAGCCTGTTCTCGCCATCACGGATTGCCACAAGGACTCTGCCTGTCTTCCTGCTTATAAGCCATCTGGATAAAATAAAGACGGCTACGAGAACAATTACAGTGATAATATACAATCCCCTCATTGTAGATGCCTCTGAAAGGGAATAGCCGAATATCTCCTGAAAATTCGTCATGCCATTGGTGCCGCCTGTATAAGGCTGCTGGCCTATAAAGAAGATGGAAAATACAAGGGCCAGCGCCTGTGTCAGGATGGAAAAATATACTCCCTTAATCCTTGCGCGAAATGTGGGAAAGCCAATAATTATGGCAAGGAGCGCAGGGATTATAATTGCCATTGGAAGGGCAACCCAAAAATGCTTAAAGGGCCTCCAGAACCATGGGAGATCAGTTAAACCGCTCCACATCATAAAGTCGGGAAGCTCCTCTGATTTAAGCTTAAGATACATTGCCATAGAGTATGCGCCGAGGCTGAAAAATACGCCATGACCGAGGCTCAATATTCCGGTATAGCCCCACAAAAGGTCTATTGCTATGGCCACAATGGCAAAGGTCAGGAATTTTCCAAATAGATTTAATCTGAAATCAGACAAAAGATTTGGCAGCAATATAAGTATTATTGCAGCAAAGATGTACGGCCAATTTTTTTTAAGGAACTGATATGCCTTTTTATCCATCTAAATAAGATTAATCCCCCTCTTTAATCCAATGCCCTTGTCTTTAATGCAAAGAGTCCTGAAGGCCTCCACTGGAGAAAGGCTATGACCAGCGCAAAGACAATCACCTTTCCCATGCTTGATGTGGTGACAAACTCAAAGAACGGGCTCACAGCGCCTATCATAATAGCCCCTGCAATAGTGCCTGAGAGATTGCCAACACCCCCAAGGACAACAACCATGAATGCGTCAATAATATAGTTCTGGCCTGTTGATGGGCCTATAGAGCCAAGGAGGCTCACAACAGAGCCTGCAATGCCTGCCAGACCGCAGCCTATAGCAAAGGTCACGGAATCAACCCTTCTTGTCTTAATCCCCATGCAGGCAGCCATATCCCTGTTCTGCATCACTGCCCTCATCCTACGGCCGCTTGATGAGGTGTAAATATAGATATACATGCCGATTATACATATCACTGCAATGGCAATAATAAAAAGCCTGTTGTATGGCAATTGAACCCCTTTTATAAACTCAATGCCGCCATTCAGCCATGCAGGGCTTGAGACCTCAACATTATTTGCGCCGAATATATTCCTTGCCGCCTGCTGGAGCACAAGGCTCAGCCCCCATGTTGCAAGCATCCCCTCAAATGGCCTGCCATAGAGAAATCTTATTATAGACCTTTCAACTATCAGACCAATAAAAGCCGAGACAAAAAAAGCGAGGGGCAGCGAAAGCAGGAAATAATAACCGCTATCCTGTCCATGAAAAAACCTCTGGAGGATAAAGGCTGTGTATGCACCAATCATCAGGAACTCTCCGTGGGCAAAGTTTATAACACCCATTATCCCAAAGGTTATGCTGAGCCCGAGCGCAATCATCAATAAGATTGAACTCAGGCTCAGGCCGTTAAATATCTGTGAGATGATTATTTCTACAGGCATTATTATCTCTTCACTATATTCCCTGGCGCTACTACCTTTTTATCAGAAACAAGCGCAGGGAAAGGCTCTGGCTCCACAGGCTTGCCAGTGCTCCAGAGTATGTCAAACTGGCCGTCCTTTCTCACCTTGCCTATCTGAACAATCTTGGATGTGTGGTTGTTTACAGGATTAATGCTCACCTTACCTTCTGGGGCATTAAAGCTGACACCCTTCACAGCCTCACGAACCTTGTCCACATCAGTAGACTTTGCCTTTTTTACTGCCTCTGCCCAGAGGTATACGCCAAAGTATCCCGCCTCAATAGGGTCGTCTGTAACGCGGTCTTTTCCATATCTCTTCTTGTAATTCTCAACAAAGACCTTATTCTCAGGGGTGCTCATGCTCATAAAATAGTTCCATGCTGCAAGATGCCCTTCTGCTATATCAGCGCCAATGCCCCTTAATTCATCCTCTGCAATGCTTACAGACATCACAGGCATATCCTTTGCTGTAATCCCTGCTGCCTTGAGCTGCTTGAAAAAAGCCACATTGCTGTCACCATTTAAAGTATTGTATATAACATCTGGCTTTGCTGCCTTTATCTTGTTTATAACTGTGCTGTATTCTGTATGGCCAAGCGGGGTATACTCCTCGCCAACGAGTGCGCCACCCTCTGCCTTGAGCTGCGCCTTTATTATTAGATTTGCAGTCCTTGGAAATACATAGTCAGAGCCTAAAAGATAGAATTTTTTCTTGTTCTGTTTTAAAAGCCATGTAACAGAAGGCATAATCTGCTGATTTGGCGCCGCGCCTGTGTATACAATATTCTTTGATGCCTCAAGCCCCTCATACTGCACAGGATAAAAAAGGAGATGGTCTAATTTCTCAAATACTGGAAGCACAGCCTTGCGGCTTGCAGATGTCCAGCAGCCAAATACAACTGAAACCTTGTCCTGCTGTATCAGCTTCTTTGCCTTCTCTGCAAAGGTCGGCCAGTCAGATGCCCCGTCCTCTACAATAGGCACAATCTTCCTGCCGAGAAGACCGCCCTTTGCATTGATTTCCTCAATTGCCATTAATGTTCCATCCTTTACTGCCACCTCGCTTATGGACATCGTCCCGCTAAGTGAATGCAATACACCCACCTTAATAGGCTCTGCTGCATATGATTCTGGCAAAAGCATGCCTGTAAATACTAAGAACATAGCTATAATGATTGTCAACAATCTATACCCTTTCATCTTCTCCTCCTTTAATAAAGAAATTTTCAAGATTAAATCATCTAAACAGAAATCCCTCTTTATAACTATCCCTCATAAGACCTTTTCATCCCCCCTTTCCTATATCTCCCTCTACAATCCTGTACCTTGCATATTGCTTACTAAAGATAAATGCTAAAACCATGCCAAAAACTATCTATTTGATTTATCAGAGATTTTTGATATGGAATGGACAAATCAATCCTACATTTTTGCTGGATTCATACATTTTTGTAGGAATAAATTGTCGGAATGTAAAACTGAATAGATTATTTACAGGCAGTGCATTTAGTTGTTAATTTTGTATTTTTTTAACTTGTAGCCTAATTGGCGCGGCGTGATTCCCAATGTCTTTGCAGCCCTTGCCTGTATTCCGCCGCATATCTTCAATACCTCTGTAATCTTCTGTCTT
Organism: Nitrospirota bacterium; assembly: GCA_016214425.1. GTDB lineage: Bacteria > Nitrospirota > CAKKRA01 > 9FT-COMBO-42-15 > 9FT-COMBO-42-15 > 9FT-COMBO-42-15. Next base: position 18,309 of record JACRON010000146.1, on the reverse strand, counting down.
TCCATTTCTTCTACAGTTTTTATTAATGAACTGTTTGCAGAGAATTCAATTCCACTAGTTTTTATTGAGGTTGCACTCTCTGCTCTGGGCAGAGATATATCCTCTATCTGCAGCAGATTTTTATTAGACATAATTACAATCCGTTCTATATAATTTTCTAATTCCCTGACATTTCCTGGCCAGTGGTACTCTATCAGTTTTGTAATTGCAGCAGGCGACAGCTTTATCTTCTTGCTATTTTCTCTATTAAACCTTTTTAGAAAATAATCTATCAATAACGGGATATCTTCGCGGCGCTCACTTAATGAAGGCATAAATATTGGCACGACATTCAGCCTATAGTACAAATCCTCTCTGAATGCGCCTGCCTCAACTGCCTTTTCCAGGTTCCTGTTTGTAGCAGCGATTATCCTGATATTAACGCTTATAGTCTTAGCTCCTCCAAGGCGCTCAAATTTTCTTTCCTGAAGGACACGCAGAAGTTTAACCTGCATCTGCAGAGAGATATCCCCTATTTCATCTAAAAAGATTGTTCCCTTATCAGCAAGCTCAAATCTGCCGACCCTCGGCTGGATTGCTCCGGTAAAGGCGCCCTTTTCATGGCCAAAGAGCTCGCTTTCAAGCAGCGTCTCAGGAATGGCGCCGCAATTTACCTTAATAAACGGCTGGTCTGCCCTTGGGCTGTTGTAATGTACTGCCCGTGCAATCAGTTCCTTTCCTGTGCCGCTCTCTCCCCTCAATAGAACAGTTGCGTTGCTCTTGCTCACCCTTTCCACTGCATCATAAACCGCAAGCATCTTTTCACTATTGCCAATTACATTCTTTAGCCTGTATTTTGTTTTGAGCTCCTGCTTCAAATAGATATTCTCATCAATTAACTCCTGTCTTTCCTTCTCCACTATCTGATTAATCTTTATTGCCTGGCCGATAAGGGAGGCAATAATAGTCAAAAGCCTTACATCCTCTTCAAAAGAAACATTCTCTGAAAAGAGTTTGTCAACACTCAGCGCGCCAACAACATCATTATGAACCTTAACAGGTACACAGATAAAAGATATATTGCTTTTTTTAATGTCACCGCGTGACTTTGTTTTGTTGAGGAATTTCGGCTCCTTGCCGATATCTGGAATTATCATGGGCTCGCCTGTCTCAAGCACCTTTCCTGTAATACCCTCTCCTATTTTATACCTCCCTCTTTCCTTCTCCTCACTGGTAAGGCCATGTGCAACCTCAATCTTTAATTCCTTTGTTTCTCTGTCAAGCACTGTCAGGGTGCCCCTTTTCATCCCCATCTTATTTGCAAGAACATCCATTGTTGAATTCAATATTGACTCAAGATTTAAGGAAGAGACCAGCTTTTTAGTAATCTCATAAAGGGTTGTGAGCTCTAATATCTTTTTGTTTAATTCATCAATTGCATTAATATTCTTACTCATAAATCATTTAATCCTCTGTTGTAGGGACATGGTATGCCATCCCCTACAATTACATATCTTCAATAACCCTTTTTAAATCAGCGTGAACCAAGTCTGAAAAACTAATCACCTCGCCAATCCTTTTTGGCAGTATAAACTTTATCTTCTCTTCTGAGACCTTTTTATCATGCTGCATTATCTTCATTGTCTCGCTAAAATTAAGTTTAGGCAACTCTGTTGGAAGCCCAATCCTATTTAGCAAATCCTTTATCCTTTTATAGGCATGATGAGAACATAGATTTAATTGAACAGCAAGCCTGGCAGCCATGACCATGCCAATTGCCACAGCCTCTCCATGTTTGAATTTTTTATATCCTGTAATTGTTTCTATCGCATGGCCAAAGGTATGGCCAAAATTTAAGATTGCCCTCCTGCCGCTGACATCCCTCTCATCCTTCTCAACAATATGCGCCTTGATTTCGCAAGACCTCTTTATTATATGCAGAAGGCTGTCAGTCTTTTGAGATAGTATATCATTAAGATTCTCTTCAAGGTAATTAAAAAAAACCTCATCGGCTATAACGCCATATTTAACAACCTCTGCCATGCCTGCAATAAATTCACGCCTCGGCAGTGTATGCAATGTATCAATATCTATCAACACCCGCTGCGGCTGGTAAAAGGCGCCGATCAGGTTCTTGCCCTTCCTGTGGTCAACGGCTGTCTTCCCGCCTACACTGCTATCCACCTGGGCGAGGAGGGTTGTAGGGACCTGTATGTATGGAATACCGCGTAGATATGTGGCTGCAGCAAAGCCTGTTATATCTCCAATAACGCCACCGCCCAATGCAATTAAAGAGGAACCCCTTTCAAACTTAAGAGAAACAAGTTTATCATAGATATTCGTGACTGTCTTTAAGGTCTTGTATCTTTCACCATTAGGTATGGTAATGGTAAAGGGTTTTAAACCCGCCCCCTTAAGAGACTCCCTAATCCTCCTGCCAAAATACCTATTAACAACAGGATTTGTAACAATTCCAACCTTGCCCCTAAGGCCGATCTCTGAAAGGTGATTGCCCGTGTCCTTTATGCACTCATTGCATATTATAATATCATAACTCCTGTCCCCTAATGCAACATTAATCCTTTGCAATACCTTTCTCCTTTAATATTATCTTTATCTTTTTCGCAGCCTCACCGGGTGTAAGGTCAGAGGTATCAATTATTATATCAGACCTCATATAAGCCTCTCTCCTGCTGTCTAACAACTCCTTTATTCTCTTTAAAGGGTCTTCAACCTTAAGAAGGGGCCTGATGCCCTCCTCTTTCCTTATGCGTTCAAGGATAACCTCCGGCCTCGCAGTAAGGCATATTATTATGGATTTTCTTTTTAACAGGGCAAGGTTTTCTTTATCTGCAATTGCGCCGCCGCCAGTAGAGATGACTGTATTCTCTCTTAGAGACACATCCCTTATTATATCATTCTCTATCTTTCTGAAATAGGCCTCACCAGATTCCTCAAATATCTCTGAAATCCTCTTACCCCCTGCCTTTTTTTCAATCAACTCGTCTGTATCAACAAAATCAAGGCCATAATCCTCTGCCAACATTTTTCCAACAGTGGATTTTCCTGTACCCATAAAGCCAGTGATAACTATATTTTTCATTCTACAATCCCCCTCACCCTGTCCCTCTCCCCAAAGGGGAGAGGGGATTATGGCGGCATCCCTCCCGCGGAAGATAGGGGAATCTCTCCTGAAAAACCCCTTCATATCCCCCTTACATATTTCATATAGCTATTGTAATTTCTTTTCATCTCAATTAAGCTGTCGCCGCCAAATTTTTCTATCATGGCATTGGCAATTTCAAAGGCAACAACAGCCTCGCCAACTACGGCTGCTGCAGGAACAGCACATACATCTGATCTCTCAACAGATGCCAAAAAGGGCCTCTTGGTAACAATGTCAACGGATTTAAGCGGCTTCATTAATGTGGGTATTGGCTTCATTGCTGCCCTTATTATAATATTTTCACCATTTGTCATACCGCCTTCAATACCGCCGGCATTATTTGTCTTTCTATAAAATTTTTTATTTCGTTTATCATAAAATATCTCATCATGAACATCTGAACCAAGTCTCCTTGCAGCCTCAAACCCGAGTCCAATCTCTACACCTTTTATCGCCTGTATGCTCATTATTGCAAAAGAGAGCCTTGCATTCAGCTTTCTGTCCCACTGGGTGTGGCTTCCAAGGCCGATTGGCAAATTTGTAACTATTATCTCAAATACACCGCCTAATGAATCCCCATTTCGCTTAGCTGAATCAATCTTTTTTATCATCCTTTTTTCAGCGCCTTTATCAGCGCAGCGCAGTAGAGACGCCTCCGCCTTTTTCTGTATCTCACCTAATTTCAAGACCATCTTGTTAATGCCGACACCGCCAATCTCTGTTACATGGCTTATTATTTCTATATTGAATTCCCGTAATAATAATTTACATACTGCGCCGATTGCAACCCTTATTGCAGTCTCCCTTGCACTTGCCCTTTCAAGTATATTCCTTATATCATCATGTCCATATTTAATCAGGCCTGATAGATCAGCATGCCCAGGCCTCGGCCTTGTCACTGGACTCACACTACCTTCATATTCAGAGGATATTGACATAGCCTTCTCCCAATTAGACCAGTCTTTATTTCTTATTTGTAAACAGATTGGACTCCCCAATGTCTTTCCCCATCTTACACCAGATAATATCTCAACTCCATCCTTTTCTATTAACATCCTGCCTCCGCGGCCATACCCAACCTGCCTCCGCGCAAGTTCTTTATCTATATCATCCGCAGAAATTTTTACACCACCAGGATACCCATCTATAATCCCTATTAATCCCTGTCCATGCGATTCACCTGCTGTCAGATATCTTAGCATAACACCCTCTTATAATAAAAAAAATGTCCGCCTAAGCGGACATTATATGAAAACTCTATTAATAATTCAATATGTTATTTCAGGCTATAATGCCTCTAATTTTGTAATCTTTGGCGTAATAAAGATAACAAGCTCCTCAGGCTTGTCGTATATATATTCCTTCTTAAACAGCCAGCCAAGAATAGGAATTCTTGAAAACCACGGCACACCTCTCACGCTGTCATCACTCCTTTTCTTATATATCCCGCCAATTACAAGTGTATCACCATTATTCACAAGGACATCTGTCTTTGCTTCTTTTGTTGTAATAGTAGGGGCATTGCCGGCAGCCCTGTTTGCAAAGTCAGGCTCATTCTTCTCAACCTTTATTGACATCATAATATGGTTGTCTGGTGTTACATGGGGTGTTACCTTTAATTGCAGAACCGCATCAACCCACTCTGTCTTTGTGCCCTGGGTGGATGTTGATTCGTATGGGATCCTGTAGCCAGTCTGTATATATGCCTCTTTATTATTCAGTGCTAATATCTTTGGATTGGATAAAACCTTGCCTTTGCCGTTTGATTCCATAGCTGATAACTGGAAATCAAGATTAAATGACTGTGCTAAATTGCTGAACATAACACCTATAGCACCTCCTGAACCTGCCCCAACTGCTGAAGGCAGATTCACAAGAAAACCTGTATCATTAACACCAAAGCCATTTGTAAGAGGTGTATAGGTTGTATTGCCTGGCTTTTCCTTTGTACCTCCGCCATAAATTGAATAAGACCCTGTCCTTCTTCCGCTTCTTGAAGTTACCCAGCCGCTCTGATCAGCACCCCACTGCACGCCAAGCTCCCTTACATATGTTGTATCTGCCTCAACTATCCTCGCCTCAATCATAACCTGAGGCACCTTTCTGTCAAGGGTCCTGACCATCTCTGTAATCTCATCAACGCTCTTAGCAATGTCTTTTACTATCATTGCATTTGTCTTATCCTCTACCACTATGCTGCCTCTCGGGCTTAGAGATCTTTTTAGCGTCTCTATAAAATCCTTTGCGCTGCCATAATTTATATATATTATCTTTGTTATCAATTCACCTGCCTTCTGCTCAGCCTCCCTTGCCTTTGCCTCCGCAGTAAGCTGGTCTTCAATATTTTTTAACGTAGCAACTCTTATGATATTACCCTCTTTAAGATAACCGAAATTATTCATTTTTAATAATATGTCTAATGCCTGATCCCATGGAACATTCAGAAGCTTTATCGTCACCTTGCCTTTAACATCGTCTCCAGCAGCAAGGTTGTAGCCGCTTACATCAGCAATAAGCCTCAGGATATTCCGTATATCAGCATCCTGAAAATCAAGGGATATCCTTTTGCCTGTATATCTCTTTGATGGGACTACCTCTTTATAAGTAAATATATCTTTTTCTGTAACTGCCCTCTTTGGTACTGCTGGCACAGGCTTCTCTGCTAATTTTTCAGGTTGAATGGCTATCTCCTCCTTTGGAGCAGGCGGCATCTCTTCTTTTGGTTTTGCCTCCTTAACAGGCTTTTCTAATTCCTTTGCTGCTATTATTGGTCCCTTTGGTTCTGCTGCAGGTTCCTTAACCTCCGATGGAGGAATATCTTCTTTCTTTGCTACTGCTGCTTCTTTGCTTATTGTTACAATCAGCTTATTATTTTCCTTAGAAAGATTGTAGAATAATTGGGCTGTCAGATCCAATACTATCCTTACCTTTTTTTCAGGTTTTGTGTGCTGTCCTATTCTAACCCGCTTCAATAAGTGATTGTTAACACTGATTATCTGGGGCTTTATGTTACTTACTGTATTTGGCACATCAACTACCAATCTATTGCCGCTTACCATCATTGTATTGGCATTTATTTCTCCATCACCTGAGACTATAACCCTTGTAACAGCATCTTCCCTCTTTACATCAAGCTTAGATAAAACAGCGGCTGCCTTGCCGGTTATTTCTGAAGGCTGAGGCTTAAGAGGTTCTTCCTTTACCAAAGGAACCTCAGTAATCTTTGGAGCACCCTCTGCCTCAGAAACCTTTGGTTTTTCCACATCAACTATTATCCTCTGCCCTTCCTGCCTTACATTTGAATCAACTAACTGGGATAGGGCAATCTCAAGCCTTGCAATCCTTCTCGGTTCTCCAATTTCACTCGGAATTATATCTGTTATTGCACCCTGATTGATTATAATCTTATCCTTATAAGCCCCGAGGGTCGCATCTGAAAAGTCAATGACCAGCCTCAGCGGATCAGAAAGCTTAAATGTTGTATACGATAATACACTGTCTCCTTCAATAATCAACTGGGTCTTGTCTCCTAAATCCTTAACATCTATCTTTGCAATCTTTGCTGCACCAGCCTTTTTCTCTGCGGAGGTATCCTTTACCTGGCTTGCCTTAGGAGAACAGGCAAATAGTCCAAATATAATAAGCATTACACCTATTGTAAGATACATCTTTTTCATTCTAATACCTCCTCTTTTGAGGGAAGCTCCATAATAATCTCCCTCGTTTTCATCTCGCCTATGATATCCATATACTTCTCTTCTATTACAACTGTTCTTTTTGTAATCTTCTTTACAACACCCTTTTTAGGGCCAACTATGGTTCCGACTTTTATTGTATATCCCTTGCTGTCCGGTGTCTCAAGCATTGCATTATAACCATATTTATCCCATGCAATTCCAATTAACTTTAATTCAGAGATTTCCCGCCTCTGCAGCGGCGGAAGCGTCTCTTTGCCGCGTAGGCTCTCTCCCAAGATTGCTGACCTGAAGGGGTCCCTTTTTCCTGTTGGGTCATAAACATATTCCTTCTTTTCTGCAGCCTTTTCTTCAGGCTTATCTTTTTCAGCCTCCTTTTTAACATCCTCTTTCTGCGGTTTTCCGGGCTGCGTAGCTGTTTGGGTTTGTGGTTTTTGCTCTTGTACAGGCGTTACTCCAGGCTTCTGCTGCTCAGATGCTGCAGGAGCCTGTCCTGTTTTCGCAGGAGGAGATTGCGGAGGCTGCTGAACAGCCTTCTTATTCTCACCCTTACACCCAACTAAGGAAACAATTAAAATGCCAACAGCAAAGAGCAAAAAGACACTATTGCTTTTTGGGTGCCTTTTTGGGTTCTGTTTTTGGTTTTTTCTGTTCAACATCTTTTTTTACACCTTCAACTGCTGAAAAGGCAGTTGCCGTAAAGGCTGTCTTAACCTGTATCTTGTTTCTCACAGGCTTTGGATCACTTAAGCTCAATCCTGTTATATTCACTATCCTTGATAATTTACCAATTCTATAAAAAAATACACCGAGGCTATGGTAAGAGCCTTCAACTTCGACCTTTACAGGCATCTCCATGTATAGCCCGGATGGATTTTGCCTCTTACTCTCCGGCTTCCAGGACTTAAAATCAAGCCCTGTCTGCACCCCTAATTCTGATATCTGTTTTAACAAAGCGGTTGCATCTGTCTCTGATGGGAGCTGCTCCTGCAATTCAAGTAGCCTCCTTTGCAAGATCTCATTTTCTGCCTTTAATTCATCTATTCTTCTCAATTTTGTCTTGTTTACCTGAATCTCATTGTTTATCTTTGCGATTTCATTTTGAAGCGCTTTGATCTTGTCATTTTTAGGAAAATATGCAATCCAAAAGAAGCCGCCGACAATAATAAGGATGAGCAATAAAAATATTATCATCTTCTGGTATGCTGGTATATTTTTTAATACATCAAGATTCATTCTGCACCAATTACTACCTTAAAATCACACTGCAGTTTAAAGTTATAAATCGGGATATTCTTCTCTGTTGCACTTTTTGATTCTGTTAATTCAACATTAGTAAAATTTTTTGTCTTTCTCAGATTGCTAACAAAACTTGCCAGGTCTGTATTAGAAATGGCATTACCATCCATATTTATCTTACCGCCTGACTCTGTAATCTTTGTTAGCCACACCCGCTCAGGTATATTCTTGCTAATCTCGTCTAACATAATAACCGGTCCTGTCTGATTTTTCTTCAACTGTTCAATAACACCTATCTTTTCCTCAAAATTCTTCTTATCCTTTTCATAATTTTCAACCACCTTTACCTGCACCTTTAAAGAAGTCAGCTCCTTGTTTGCCAGCACCTTCTCATTTTCAAGGCGGCTTACCTTGCTGTTCAACCAGAACCACCCGTATCCTGCACCGGCTGCAGTAAGTATAATAAGCGCGACAGCGCCAATAAGCTGTGATTGAATTTCAATCTTTTTCTTGCTCTTTTTTACACCCTTCTTAATTGTTGAAAGGTTTATCTTAATCATCTGTCGCCCACTCTTCTTGTTGCAAGACCGACTGCCACTGCTGCAATCGGCGCTATATGCTGAATATATTCAGGGTCAAAATCCTTTGAGTTAATTTTGATGTTTTTAAAGGGATTTGCCAATTCAACCCCTATGCCGAGTTTGTCCGAAAGAAACGGCGCAATGCCGTTAAGCATTGCACAGCCGCCGCTTATCAAAATTTTATCTATGTTCTCATGTGTTGAGGTGGTCCTGAAAAAGTCAAATGAGCGGGTAATCTCTGATGCCAATTCAGCAGAAACAGTATTTATTATACGCTGCACCTCCTCTGCCTGCACACCGTCAACCGCCTCGCCCTTTTTTGCCTTTTCCGCCTCTTCATAACTCAAGCCAAGCTCTTTTTGTATTGTCTCGGTATACCTGTTGCCGCCTATTGATATATCCCTTGCAAAAGCAAAGGCGCCATCCTTTAGGATATTAATATTCATAACACTTGCGCCAATATTTATTAATGCAGTAATCTCTCCATGGGCAGCTCCATAATTTATGCTGTACATATTTTCTATTGCAAAGGCGTCTATATCCACAACCAATGGATCTAAACCTGCCTCTGCCACCAATGCTGAGTAGTCATTAAGCTTATCTTTCTTAACAGCAACCAGCACCACATTGATTTGCGGCTGCCCCTCTCCACCAGGGACAGAACCCAATATCTGAAAATCAACATTAACATCATTTATATCAAAGGGTATATACTGTTCAGCCTCCCATTTTATTGATTCTGCAAGCTCATCCTCGCTCATCTCAGGAAGGGTAATCTTTTTCACAATAACAGCATTTCCTGATAATGAGATTGCTGCTGTCTTGGTCTTTATATTTTGTTCTGAGAGAAGGGTCTTTATTGCATCAACCACCATTCCAGCATCCATAATTGTTCCGTCAACTATCAGTTCTGTTGCAAGGGGTTGTATGCCGAACCTTTCAAGCTGATAGCTCTTACCGCTCTCTTTCAGCTTAACAAGTTTTATAGAACTTGACCCTATATCAAGTCCGATAATATCCTTTGGCTTTCCAAAAAACATCTATATCACCATACCATAATTTTGAGGTTTATTTACCCGACTTCTTCTTTATTATATCCTGTATCTCCTTTATGTTCTTCTCGCTATAAACACGCCAGTTGCGCCAGTCTCTTCCAACATTTGATATCAACCCCTCCTCCTCCCATCTAAAAAGGGTTGCCCTTGAAATATCAAAGATATCACAAATTTCATTTGTCTTATATCTCTTTTTACTTGGCATAGAGCGCTCTCTTTATTTTATATTTTTAGGTTTATAATTAAAATTTCTACAATTTGATATTTGATTCAGCTTTTTACTGAAAATTTAATTTATATACTAAGTATACTTAAATTATTTTCTTTGTCAAGGCTAATTAATTATTTTTTCCTTTTTTTTACAGTAAGTTAGCTAATACACTATATATTGAATACATTTTTTTGTAAGATACTATATAATGCGATATTTTATTTGCTGTTTGCAGACTTTTTTCTTAAAATAACAAGCCTGTTTGCAGCAGACCTGAGGGCTTCAGGAATATTTTTGTTTTTTGAGAGGTCAGCTAAATCCTTTTCCTTGAGGCGATTCAGATGGGAAAGCGATATTCCAACAGGGGTCTTTGGGTTATTAACAAGGGACCTTACCACAACATAATTTTTCAACCAGTCCCTTTTTGATGCGATTTCACGGAGGACATCCTCAGATACATTTTTTGATTGCGCTATCATCTCTATCTCCTGCTCTGTCATCTTTGGGCTTTCCAAAACAGTCAACGCAACCTTCTTATTTGCATCCTTAATTAGAATATTCCTCGCCTCCTTATTGCCCTTTAAGGCCAATTGTATCTTCTCAGAGACGCTCATCTGCTGTATTTGTTGAAAGATGTTTAAATATTTTTCGCTCCTTTCATCAACACCCTCTGCCTCGGCCTCTGTCTCAAGGGCAGCCAAATCTTTTTGCGCTGCATAAGGCGTTAATCCCTTCTCTTTAATTGAGATAACAAGCTGCTGGATTTCTCTGCTGGAATTAGCAAGAAGGAATCTTATAGTCTGGGGAAGGATGTTTGGATTTCTCAAAACGACTTCAATAACCTTGCTGCTGTTATAATATGCTTTTGCAATTCCGTCCAATATAATCGGGGCAGCGGATTTATCTTCAATAATCATTCTTATTATTTCAAAGGGCGCCTTAGAATAATCTAACGGGAGAAGCGGCGGTGTCTTTTTAATTACCTTCTTCCATAATAAAACAGAATCTAACATCTTATCAGCCCCTTATTTTAAGATAATTGATTCAAACCCTTTGCCCAGATAAAGCTCCACATCAACCTCAATGCTGTGATTAGGCATGTATCTGACCTCTGCTATTCTCCCCCTTTTTACAAAGTCTTCTACCTGTCCTTTTACAGCTTCCTTATCCTTTATATACTCACCGAGTGTCTTCGTGTCTGCAATCATTATTTTAAAAAGCTCCTCTTTCAGATTTTTAAAGGCATCTGCCTCGGCCCTTTGCAGAGACTTTAATCTATTAACAGCAATATCCGAGTCATTCTGTAATCTATCAATACCTGTAGCCTTAATGGTCGCCTCTGACCAATTTGGCTTTAATATTTCAACAGTCTGTATATTCTTCTGGCATGCGAAAGACAAAAATAAAATAATAAAAATGGCTAATCCCCTTATTAAACTCGTCATCTTACTGCCCCCATCTCTTATATAGATTATTTTCTATATTTAAACAGTCAAGTATCCTTCCAATAACAAAGTCAACCATATCATCTATGGTCTTTGGATGATTATAAAAGGCTGCATTCGGTGGAACAATATGCACCCCCATCTCTGATAATTTAAGCATATTTTCAAGATGTATGCTATTTAAAGGAGTCTCTCTCGGTACTACAACAAACAGGCGCCTCTCCTTTAAGGTAACATCTGCTGCGCGCTCTATGAGATTTGAAGAAAAACCATTGGCAACTGCAGACAGGGCCTTCATAGAGCAAGGGGCGATTATCATGGCATCTGCCTTTACAGAACCGCTTGCGATAGGTGAATAAAAATTATCTTCTGCAAAATATTGGATTGCATCGTCAGGTGTTTTAAAATATTCCTTTATCCTCTTATTAGCCTCAGCCTCATTGCCATGCCACTCAACGCCAACCTCATCTGCAATTATAGAAAGGCCCTCCTTTGATATTGAAAGGTATATCTTATGGCCTTTGCCTGATAAATAAGAAATAAGTTTTATGCCGTATATTGCGCCTGATGCGCCAGTTATGCCAATTATAAATGTAGACAATCCTCTTTAATCCTTATAAGTCAATGTCTCTATGTCTTATATTAATGCTATAGCCGTTCATTTTAAGATAATCTTTCAGAATCTCGCTCACTGCAACAGACCTGTGCCTTCCGCCTGTACATCCAATCCCAATAGTTAGATAAGACTTACCCTCCTTTTCATACATTGGGATTAGAAATTTTAAGAAGTCGCGGAGCTTTTCCAAAAATGCCTTTGTCTCCATAAATTTTAGAATATAATCCATCACCATCTTATCATTGCCTTTGAGCGGTTTTAGCTCTTTTACAAAATTCGGATTCTGTATAAATCTTACATCAAATATAAGGTCAACATCATAAGGAATGCCGTATTTGTAGCCAAAGGATATGAAGGATATCGTAAGTCTTTTGCCCTCTAATTCAAGATAATATTTGGTTAAAACCTCTTTTAACTGATGGACATTGTAATTTGTAGTATCAATAATCTTATCCGCCCTCTTTCTGAGTTCAGACAGCGTCTCTCTTTCCAATCTTATTCCATCAATAATAGAACCGCCCTTGTTTTCCTTCTTAATCTCATCCAAGACCTCCAGAAAATTCTTAAAAAAACCCCTCTCCCTGACATCTATCCCTATGGCTACTTTGCTTATCTCGCTGCCTGATTGTGTGCAAAGCTCAGTAAATTTTGGAAGAAGCGCTGTTGGAAGATTATCAACACAAAAAAAACCGAGGTCTTCAAAGCATTTTATTGCATTGCTCTTGCCTGAGCCGGAAAGGCCTGTTATAAAAACAACCCTTAGATTTTTCAACTAAAACACCTGGCCACAAGCTCTGCTAAATACGCAGTATAATCCCTTTTATTATTCATCCTTAAGATAGCAATAATCCCTTTTTTTATAAGTATATCTCACTTACCATATATCTGTCAACCAATCCGTAACAATTTGACATTACCCAGCCTAAAAATCTTATATGGGGAATGGATATAACAGGAATATCTTTGGGATAATAGAGTACAAAAGTCGTGTGGGTCTTGGTTTGGCGACATTAAAGGATAAAGCCTCAATTACGATATTGCGTATTCTGCTTGATGCTGTGGAGCATTATGGCAAACCCAGAGCTTTGCGGACAGATAACGAGCCTTCCTTTACCTCATGGCTATTCAGAATCAGCCTATGGTTAATAGGTATTCGTCATCAGCTTATTGATAAGTGTTGTCCTTGGCAGAATGGGAGGATAGAGCGGTTCTTTGGGACATTAAAAGAGAAACTAAATCAGTGGCAGGTAGACAGTAAGGAGCAGCTTAACAATGCACTTGCTCAATTTCAGTTCTGGTATAATCATGTCCGACCACACCAGCACTTAGATGGAAGAGCACCTGCTGAGGTATGGAAGGGGACTGACATCTTTATCAGAAGGCCCAAACAAGAATACTGGTTTGAGGCGTGGGATGGACTGCTGACAGGGGTTTACTTGAAGATTTAATCTGCCATAGTGTAGCTTTTAAAGTTGAACAGTGCAAAAAAAAGACTGTCCGTGAGAAGTTTGTGCTTACAGGCTAAAGCTGACTAAAAATATTGCATGGGCATTAAAAAACAACACAAAAATATTATTTCAGGACAAAAAATTATAGCAGACAGTTAAAAAAACGCCGGATTCCTTAAAAAAACAGCTCATACAGTGCAGAAAAGGTCTTGCGGACAGTCGGACAGGACACATAGTTGTAGCTTGCAAGAAAATGTTCAGACTCTCTGTCCTCATATTTCGCCCATATTTTCTATTTTTCTACTTTATTCTATAATTTTAAAGAGACAATCGTTTTTATATTCTTTATATCTTTCCATATCCTTTTTTACCATATCTATAAATCGTTGCTGATCTAAATAAACACCCTCATCTAACATTATAATTTTAGCTTTTTTAGATTTTTCTATTGCAATATTAAAATCTTCTATCGCAGACTCTGGACATCCTAAATATATATATATCATTCCTCTTAAATGATAAGCGCGCGGCCTCTCAGGAACCTTCTTAAATCCTTCCATAAGGTAATTATAAGATGTCGAAATCAGTCTTTTTCTTTCACCTTCATCAGTTGATTTAAAAGTTCTTGCTTTGTATCCATATAATGTACTTAAACTAAAATAAATTTCGTATACATCTTGTCTTTTCAATATTTCCTCTAAAATCTTTATTCCCTCATCATATTTTGATGCTAAGTGATAATAAACTCCTATTGAGTTAATTTCATCCCTAGTTAATGTCTTATTGTTTCGGATCTTTTCTATTAATTCCTGATGCCTTTTTTCAGTTCTCTTCTCGGCCAGATACCATTCATATTTATTATAAATATATTCATGCTTTTTTAGTACAACAATAGTTATTCCACCTAATATTATTAAAATAATACTATATATTATTATTTTCTTCATTATTCCTCTTAAAAACTATATGCTATGGCTTTAACTTACTTTTACAATACACATCTGGCATAACATAAGCAAGAGCATCCCACACCCCGAACACCCCATGTGTAGCATCATATCCATAGCCCTCTCTACTACGAAACTCTACCCAATTATAAGAACTAAAATAGGCATTCCCACAATCAATGCACATTTCAAAACATAATAAGTCTCTTTCTAATTGGATGGCTATTTTTCTTTTCCAATAACAATGGAGAGTATAACTTGGAGGAATAGGCACTCCGGGTGGCGGAAGTGTAGGTCCGATTAATTTATAATTATAAAGTTCCCAATCACCGATAGGCTCTCTGCTTACTTCTCGCCATAAACTTGTAGGTATACATCCAAGAGATGAACAATTTTGAGCAAGAAGACCATGTGGGTCAATATAATTTGAAGGGTTATTTTCCACATAAGCATAGAAATTAATCCCACCACTAAAACGAGCTGGATCCTCGCTTATGAATCGTTGCAGCTCAGGACTGTAATATCTCGCCCTGTAATAATAGAGTCCCGTCCCATCATTCTCTCTACCCGTATACTGAAAGGGATTATCTGATATCTCACCGCTAATTGTTGTATTCCCATAAGGATCATAAGAGTATTGTGTCCTGATAGCACCAGCATCATCTGTTAAAGCTATTACAGAACCTAAAGCATCAGTTTGGTAATACCTTACAGTCCCATCAGATTGGATTCTGGCAAGGGGTTCGTCTATGTTCAGAGTGCGGATGTAGTTCACTGCAACAGCTCCGTTCTCAATCTCCTGCACCATGTCAAGGCCGTCATAAAGATATTGCGTTGTTACACCATTAATCGCCTTCTCTGTCCTCCGTCCCAATGCATCGTATTTAAAAGAAGCACTTAATGCACTACAATCCGTATTAAACCCATTAATATTACTTAGCCTGTTTCTTACATCCCATGTATAAGTAGTTGTGCCACAGCTATTTGTTATACTTGTAAGATTGCCATTCTCATCGTATGTCATGTTATCTGATGAGGCATTATATCTCAACATCTGATTTGCTTCATTGTAGTTTGTATTTGTTACCTCATTCCTTAAAGGTAAAGTTACAGATGCTCTATTCATATTCGTTCTATTACCTGTTGCATCATAGGAGTAGCTAAGAGCTTCGAGCACAGAGCCGAGAGGGGCGAGGTGGTCAAGGTTTAATAATCTGCTGCCGTCATCATAAGTGTAATTAGTTTTAACACCATTCGGCAATGTTAAAGAAGTTCTCCTGCCTAAGGCATCATAGCTCAGGCTAAAGCCTGAGGCTACATTGTTGATTGTAGCATTAATGCCTGTAAGACGACTGTTAGAGTCGTAACTATAACTTACTGCTAACTGGCCAGCAACGGTCATACTTGTGAAGTAGACTCTGATCTCCAAAGATTAATTTTTGTTACAATATTTTGTATCTCATCATCATCTAACCATCCGCCAGTTATTATCTTACCGTTCTTATACTTGATTGTTATAAATCTTTTGTGTCTAATAAAAAACGGAAATATAAAACGCTCCCTTTCAATTTCTACTGATAAAATATCTTCACGCATTATACACTGCGAATCTTCCAAGCCAAGAAGGTATGAATATGACGCACCTCCCCAAACAGTGGATGTATACCGTAAGCCAATACTACCCCCTAAATAAACTAAATTTTTGTCTACAAGAATTATCTCTGGACTCACTGGCTTGTCAAATATGCATGATGGAATGCCCATTATGAAAGATGCTATAACTGCATATGAGAAAAAAAGAGTAGCACATATAACAACTATATAGCTGATCGAATTTGTACGGTATATCTCAATGGATCTATCATCCTGAATTATTGACCACCAAATAATGCAAAAAACTAATAATGCAATAACTTTATGAACAAAGCGAAGGCGTTTATTAATTTTAATAGCCTTTATTCTGTTTTGAGTGCCTTTCCATAAAATAATATGTTCAAAATTGAGTTTCATACAAAGTATTACTTAAAAAACCTCATTTTTTACAGCAATCATTAGGTGAATTTATGCATCCATTTACATTTGTCCAACAGACCTCTCCACCAATGGAAAAACCTCCACCATAACCCATCCTTCCACCACCACCTTGCCCTCCGAAGCCAGACCCTGACCCTCCAACACTTCCTCCAAATCCTGGCCCACCTGGTGATGCGACATCAAAACCAGCACCACCGCTAGGGCCACCCATGCCATTTCCACAATTGCTACCACCGCCACCACCAATGCCTCCGCCACCAATCATTAAGGAAGCACCTGCATAAATTCCAAATCCTGTTCTAAGACAGCATGTTGTAAAAGAGCAAACTTCACCTCTTGTACTAATACCAGTATAAAGGCTGCAATTAAACCCAAAAGGACCTACATGGACACCGCCAGATCCGCCTCCAAAAAACCAAAAAGCAAGGCCTGAGGGATCTCTAAGACTAACTGGTGAATTTCCGACGTAAACGAAGAAATTAATCCCTCCCCACAACCCTATTGGATCCTCAGAAACAAACCTCTGCAGCTCAGGCGAGTAATACCTTGCTCTATAATAGTAAAGCCCTGTATTATCGTTCTCTCTTCCCGTATACTGGAATGGATTATCGCTTATCTCACCACTGACAGTCGAACCCTATTTCCTTTAGTGTCCTTCCGCTATATCTGTGGCAAAGATATATAGCAGCTTTCTTTGACAACACTGAATCTCCTCTAAATATAGAATCAACCTCTTTGATAATCTCTGTTATTGAAGCCCTTCTTAACTCTCTTAAGGCAGGCAGATTGCGGTCAGCTTTTTTATTAGTTAAATGTTTATCGCTTATCTCCTTAACAAAATTAATCCCTCCCAGAATAGTTGAAGCTATAGTATCTTTTAATGGGCTGTCATACTCAACATCAACTAAGGCATTTACAAATTTACGGTATTTCTCCTGTGCCATGGATTTCCCCCTGCCAAAATAGCTTAAAATAAAATCTACCTTTAGCCATTCAGGCGGTTTCTTTCCATTATAGTATTGATAACTTGACCAGCGGTATGCCTCTGGCCTATTCACAATACCAGCCCTCACAGGGTTTAAATGAATGTAACGGGAAAGCTCTTCTGCATATTCATCAGCTTCTATAAGTATTGCTTAATGTAACGGGAAAGCTCTTCTGCATATTCATCAGCTTCTATAAGTATTGCTTTATATCTTCCCTGAAGAAGATGTCCTGCCCTTTGCCTTTTTGTATTATAGTAGGTTGTATATGCGCCATTTATGTGCCTCATTATCTGAGAGAGGTTCCCCATAGGTGTCTCTAATAAGAGGTGATAATGGTTATTCATAAGACAATAAACATGTATCACTGCTTTATAACGCTCTGTTGCGCTTTCTAAATAAGAAAGAAATCTTGTTCGGTCGCTGTCGCTCTTGAATATGTCTTGCTGTTCATTGCCTCTTGATGTGATATGGTAGAAGGCGCCAGGGTATTCTATTCTCAACGGCCTTGCCATGACCTTACCATACCATATAACAGATTATTTGTCAAGAGTGTAGACCTGACCCCCTATGTTTCCCTTTAGCTATGCAATTGGTTCTATCAGCCCGATATCGCCGTCCCTTCTCCTGTAGATAACATTTACCTTATTGTCAGCCGCATTCGTAAAAACAAAGAAGTCCTTGTGGAGAAGCTCCATCTGCATTACTGCCTCATCCGGAAGCATGGGTTTTAAGGCAAATCTCTTTGTCTTGATTATCTTCGGCAGAGCCTTATCCACAGCCTCCCCTGCCTGTGTCGTAGCAGCAGGGGCGTATTGCAATACGCCCCTGCTGCCTTCACTGTTCTTATGCCTGTTCAAAAGTTTTTCCTTATATCTCTTTACCTGCCTTTCTATTTTATCCATAACCT